>CAYIJY010000127.1:0-3092 GCA_964363785.1 uncultured archaeon | reverse complement strand
CACTCCAATCGTTCCAAAAACCAAAAGAATCGTCTCAAGGCTTCCATACGTTGCACCAAACAAAAAACCAAAACCAATCTGCTCAAAATTACTTATTTTTCCAAAAGCTAAAAATGGCAAAGCAAAAACAAGCGCACAAAAAAGGACACAGTAAAATGCTGCTCTCTTTGATTCAACAGACTTTAAACTCTTTGATGACAAAATTATTCCGCCATAACCAAAAGAAGAAACCAACGCAAAAAAATTTCCCAAAAAATATTTGCTTTCAAAAGAAAACTCCGGCGCAAAAATAATTATTGCACCAAAAATTGTCAATGCTGCAGAAATTATTTTCCACTTTGATAGTTTTTCTTTAAAAAAAATTATTGCAGCCAAAGAACTCCAAAGCAAACCAGTATAATGAAGCAAAATAGTGTTTGCAAGAGTAGTCTGCGTAAAAGCATTAAACAAAAAAAAAGTTAGTACTTGCCAAACTAACTGCGTACAACAAAAGTTTTTTTGCTTCATTTTTTGAAGGCAAACTTAAATCTGTTTTTTTCAGCCAAAACAAAACAAACAAAACAATTGCTGAACTTGAAAAACTCAAAAAATTTAGTTCAATCGGACCAAGTGAAAGCCCTTCAAAAAAACGTAAGACTGGCCCGTAAAGTGACCACAAAAAAACAAGAAAAAAAATTGGTAAAAACAACAAAGTATTTTTCATGTTTAACTCGCACCGGAAATGTACTATGCAAAGATTTGAATCGAAGTTCTATTAATTATTAATATGCATGAGCGATTTTATTTTGAAAAAGACGAAGATCGACAAGAATTTTTTAAGTATCTAAAAACTATTGCCAAAGCTTCTAGTTGGGGTAAGCTTGCAAAAAAATTTAACTTGTATAGAACTACTTTTCAGTATTATCAATATGGAAAATTAACGATTCCAGTTAATCGTTTTAATTCTTTTTTGAATGTCTTATCACAAGAAAAACAGGATTATTTTTTATCAAAAATCTCTCGTAAGCCATCTAATTGGGGTGCAAAATTAGGTGGAAAAATAACTTTCTCAAAATATCCTGAAATATTGGCAAATGGTAGAAAAATAGCGATTGAAAAAGCAAAAGAAAGATTGATTTATTGTGATTTTAACGCATTACTTTCTGAAGAGTTATGTGAATTTATAGGTGCTTTTATTGGCGATGGGCATCTAGATTTAAACGAAAGGAATGGCACAGTGTCCATAATAGGCGACTCTAACTTGGATGAAATTTATTTGAAAAAACATATTCCAAGTTTAGTAAAAAACTTTAGTGAATCTAAACCTGGATTTTTTAAAAAGAAAGATTCTGATGGCTTTGTAGTTAACTTTTATTCAAAAAATTTTGGTAAATTTTTAAATGAACGATTCGGTTTTCCAAAAGGCGAAAAAACTTACACCGTAAAAATTCCTTCTGAAGTAATGAACTCCCAAGAAAACTTTGTCTTTGCAACAGTCCGGGGAATATTTGATACGGAAGGTTGTGTGTATTTGGATAAAAGAAAAAAATATTTACAACCATATCCACGAATTACATTTCAGATTACAAGTGAAAATTTGTTCAATCAGCTAAAAGAATTTTTGTCAAAATATTTCTCGCTTTATACTTTCAAAACTATACGTAACGTAAATAATCTTAAAAATAAAACTAGACATCCAGTTTACGGAATTGAAATTTATGGATTAAAGCAATTAGAAAAATGGATGCAATTAATTGGCTTTTCAAATCAAAGGCATTTATCTAAAGTTTATCAAGTGTTATAGCCGAAGACGGGGATCGAACCCGCAACCTGCACATTACCAATGTGCTGCACAACCAGTCGTGCTCCTTCGGCCTCAAAATTTATTCCTTACTTATTTTGCCCTAAAAAACCCTTAAATTAGTTTCTTTAACTCTTCCAATCTGTCAAACGAGATTTGGGTTTCCTTGCCGGTTTTAAGGTTCTTTACCTTGAATTTTTTTGCCTTTACTTCATTTTCCCCCATAAAGACAACAAAAGGAATTTTCTTGAAATTCGCATAATCCATGTTTTTAGAAATATTTCGCTCCATCAAATCAACTTCAACATTTAACCCAATTTCACGCATTTTTTGAGCCAAAAAAACAGCATTAGAAAAAAATTCTTTAGAAACACCCGCAACAAAAAAACCACTTAAATTTTCCTTATCATCTTTAACCAAATCAAGAATCCGCTCTATTCCAAAACTAATTCCAACAGCAGGAGTTTTTTGCCCGCCAAAATCAGAAATCAATTCATCATACCTTCCGCCACCGCCAATGCTTGGGCCATCACTAACTACTTCAAACACATTCCCAGTGTAATACTCTAAACCCCGTGAAAGACTCAAATCAAACTCAACAAATTTTTCCAGCTTATTTTCTTTAACAAGCTCAAACAATTCCTTCATTTCTTTTACTCCAATTGAACTTGGAATTTTTTTTTCAACCTGACTTAAATTACCTGAAAGCTCACTCAAAATTTTTGAATTAATTTTTTTTTCTTTTAACTCTTTTTCAACTTCCCTGTTACCAATCTTGTCAAGTTTGTCAAGGCTTCTAAAGCAATCTTTTGCCTGCTCTTTTTTTACCCCACAATAAACTGAAAAATCTTCAAGCAATTTTTTGTTATTAACTTTTATTTTTTAGCTATCCTAGTGGCGCTTCTTATTACTGGATTTCTGTATTCTTTTAAATATACCCGTTTTAAAGAAAAAGTCATATTAGATGTTTTATTTGGCGCTACGCTCACTTTCCTTTTTAGATTTATTGCCTCTTGGTCGATTTTTTCTGTATCTACGCCTCCTTTATTAGCAGTAATGGCTTTAGTTTCAGCAAAAAGCGCAGGATATTTACTTTATAAAGAAGCCGATAGAATATATTTGCTGAATTTAAAAATAAAAAATTCTATTACTGTTGTCAGTAAAAAAACAATCATCGTTGTTTCAGTTTTACTGTGGCTTGTTTCTTTTTCTTCTTTTATTTTTTTATGTCTTAATGTAAAGTATTTTCAGCCAAAGCTTTTATTTTTAATGCCATTTAAGGCCCGAACTTCCTGTTCTTTGCCCTGCTCTT
>CAYIJY010000126.1:0-3104 GCA_964363785.1 uncultured archaeon | reverse complement strand
AGATGATGTTGGGGTATTTGTTTACAACCATGGTTTTTGGTTTCCTAAAACAAAAGAACCATTTACCAAAAAATCATTACCAATAGGATTTCCAAATAAATCATATAAACGCGCATAAACATCAGACTGCCCATTTTCAATACTTTCAAACGCAATTACAAAACCACTCCCTAAAGATCCTTTCACAACTGCATTTTTTTGGTCCCCCATTTGGTTTTGAGAATTCACCAAGAATTGTTCAGTTAAAGGCACGCCCTCTGACCCAAAAACGCGCGCGGCAATTCCAAATCCAGCTGAATCAATTCCGTCACTTTGCCAAACAACAACAATCGTGCCGTCAGAAAGCGTAGAAACAAAAGGCTTTGACTGCACCCCATTAATGACTTCATTAACAGCAAACACTGAAGTATTTCCTGTTGGGTAAACAATTTTTCCAAACACGCCACTTGAACTAGAGTCACTATCCGTCCAAACTATAGCAACACCACCGCCAAACAAAGCTGCAGAAGAAATCTCCGGATCCTGCCTGATTGGCAATTCATTTAACTTAATTTCTTCGCTTGCAGGGTTGCCGCTTGAATCAAACACACGCACAAAAACATTTTTTTCTGAACTTGAGTACTCAGAAACCCATGTAACTGCAAAATCACCCTCATCAAGTGCAATCACTTCAAAACTTTTTTGCGCCTTTCGCAAAACCTTGTTTGCAACAACAAACTCTTTAGTCATGTCAGGCAAAGGATTACCAAACTCGTCATAAACACGCGCAGAAACACCATAATCTCCATTTGCAATCTGGCCTTCAAACACAACAACAAAGTTTCCATTGGAAAGCAAGACAACGCGCGGCAGTTTTTGCGCGCCAACAGCATTAAGCAAGTTCACTCTTTTTTCCGGCCCTAAAGGCAAGTAATCAGCGTTAAACACGCGCACAAAAATATCCGAGTCAATTGAACCAACCGGCGTGCTCTGCCAAACAAGCACAAACTTGCCCTTAGACAATGACGCAACATCAACAAACTCTTGATCTCCAGCAAAAACACTGTTTGCAACAAACTCACTACCAATTGGCACAGAATCATCCGAAAAAACGCGCGCAGCAACATCAAGCCTTTGTGCATTGTCACCTAAATGGTACCCATTCCATGCGACAACAAATTTCCCGTTATCCAAAACACCTGCTTTGGCGTTTAACTGCGAGAGTTCCTGGAAAGACTGGTTTACTTCAAACGCACTTTCACAAACAAAAGAATTGCCAACACGCACCTGCGCAAACTCACTGGAAGCAGACAAAACAGTCAAAGAAAAATTACTTTGAGGGTCATTAAAAAACTCACCAGCCCTAAGCACAACATCACTGGAATCAATCTCTTGCGAAACTACATTACTTTCATGCGGTGTAACATCAAGCAATTGAGTGTCAGAGCCGCCGCCGCCACCCTGTTCAAATTCATCTATTCGTATTGCAACACCATTAACTTCACTTGGCTCCAAATCAGAATCAAAGCCAATTGGTTGGCGGTATTCTAAATAATAATAAAAATCAATTATGCCGTTTTGATTTCGATGAGGTATTTTTATTCCCTTCAAAAAAGGATTGGATGACTCAAGCGGTCCAAGGAAATAAGTTGCAGACACAGGCGGATTGACAACAGCAATT
Organism: uncultured archaeon; assembly: GCA_964363785.1. Taxonomy (GTDB): domain Archaea; phylum Iainarchaeota; class Iainarchaeia; order Iainarchaeales; family GW2011-AR10; genus JACQJF01. Next base: position 1,444 of record CAYIJY010000126.1, on the reverse strand, counting down.
TGAGTTTGGGAAACCCAGCCAAATTCATTCCTATGGATGACATTAAACTCGTTAACCGCAAAAGATTCTCCCATAATGGAAAACTTATCCCCATACTCAATAGAAGCGCAATTGCCTGCCAATGCTTCGCCTGCGCATTCGTAATCAGCAGAATGAAAAACACCAAAATTATGCCCAAGCTCATGAGACGTAGTGCCTACATCCCAGCCTTCCTGGCCATCAAGCCATGCAAAAGAAAAACTCAAAGGCCCCTGAATAGTAAAAACATTTGCTTGGCCCAAAGTGCCCTGTCCTGTCCAAGGGCAAGTTGTCTGCGGAAAAGCAAAAACAATTCTGTCATACTGGGACCAATCACTAACAATCTCTGGATAAGGCTGTGGAAGAATATCTGTATTTTGCATTACCATGTTTCTCCAAAGCATTGGATTGCATTCTGCCCCGCTTGTTTGCAAAGTAAAATAACCGTACACGTCAACATCAAAATTAGTTTGCCCATACGAAACTTGTTCGTAAAACCCGTTCACTGTATTCATCAAGGAATGCGCCTCTTCAAAAGACAAGGACTGAACTTGATTGTCAGCAAAATTCAAAAGAATAAAAGCAATTTTTTGCGTGCCTAAAGTCTGGTTGCCGCCGCCAGCAACAGAGCCAGTGATTTCCTTAAATTCACTTACAAAAATCTTGTTATCACGCACTTCACCAGACACATTAACCTGAATGCCAGACTTTAATGCGCTTTGCACTTTTGAATTAAAAACTAATTCATGCACTTTGTCTGCATGCAAAAAATATTTTGCTGAGCCAGGGTCTTCAATAATTACTTCAAGTGAGCCACTAAAATTATTTTGTGGTTTTACTGGAATAATCGGGTTACCAGTGCTCACACAACCAAACACAAAAAACAAAACAACAAAAAAAACCAAAAGCCTTGACAAAAAAATTACCTTTAAGTGAGTGCATTTTTACTTATATAAAAAACAATAACATGCTATATTCTACATAACTGTTGTTTGTTTTTGCGCGCCAATATATACTCTGCTTAGGCATTTAGAGGTAGAAAAAAGCAAAATTCACCTATACCCTTTAAAATTCAAGCGCACTTTCAATGTCTAATATAATTATTTTTTTAGGAGGGATAAATTTCATGGCAGCAGCAAAAAAACCAGCATTTGGCGGTTACTCAATTAGTTTTGCAGGTCAGGACAGTAGTTTAGAAGATGTCTTTGGATCAAAACCAATCGCACCAAGCGAAATGACAAAAAAGCTTTGGGCACACGTCAAAAGCAAAAACTTGTCAAAGAAGAAAAAATAAAATCTTTAATTAAACTCCCAAGAAGGCTAACTGCCCTTGGGAACTCAAATTTTTTTTTTAAATTCTGCTTTATTTTAACACTATTCTTAAAGGATGAATCAAACCCAAATTATTTTCATGAGCCTTACACTC
>CAYIJY010000125.1:0-3122 GCA_964363785.1 uncultured archaeon | reverse complement strand
AAAGGGTTATCAAAACCTACTTTTATTTCTTGTTTCTTTTCTTCTATAATTTCTTTAGCTTGAGGAATTTGTTTTTTGTAATGAGAATATAACCAAACATAAATTTCCTTGAAATGCTCTTCTTGCTCTAACAGTTAACTTTCCAGTTGGACCAATAAACGATAATCCACGCGCAAGTAAATCAATTGATTTACCACGAAACTCATGACTGAAACCAGGATTATTAATAGTGTATAGAAATACTTTTTGAGTAAGCGAACCTGCTTTATATAAACCCGCAATACTTTGCCTACTTAACACGCGTTTTGATAGCAATTCTCTCATGGTTGTTGCAGCAGATTGATTTTCTTTTTCAATTTCACTTAAAGCATATTTTATGGAATCAAAAAAACCTTCACTTTGACGCTCTTTAATTTGTTGTTCTCTAAATTCTCTTCTTTTAACACTGGTCAATTTTTCACCTGGAATGTAAGCTGCCATTCGTTCTGCTCGAGTTCCAAGCTTTCTAACATCACCAGATTTTTTTGCTGGAGCCTTTACACCCCCCACTTGTTGGAATGTACTTTGTGCTTGTTTTTTAACATCTTCAACTATTTGTTCCAATGCTTTTGCATCTCTTCCAGTCAACTCCTGAAGGTAATCCAACTGACTCATTTGTGATCTTAATGGTTTCATTTCTTGTATAATAGTATCTTTTTTAGCATCGTATAATTTGTCAGCTACTCGCACTAATTTTAATGCAGCCTTTTTTTGATTTGGAGTAAGTTTTTCTTTACCAAATATTTTTCTAAATAAAGCATTTACTTGCTCAGCTTTAAATTGATCTAGCATAAAAAGAACATGCCTAAACATCAAATAAATTTTTTCAATTGCCCTTAAGTCAATAGGTTGCTCTAAACCAACTTTGTGAGTTTGAAAATAATCAGATAATGCCGCATTAAAAGCCTCTTTTTGTGTGTGTGTTTTAACTGGAATTTGACGTTCAACAAAATACTTCAAAATATGACTCTCTGCATTTCTCGCCAGTGCTTTAGATTCTTCTTGCAAAATATGACGCACAGTAATATCAACCATACTAAAAATATTTTTATCATCAAACTTAGTTAAATGACCTCTAATTGCACTTAGTGATTTTGTTAAACCAACTTGTCCACCTTCATTTATTGCTTTTGCAGCAACACTAGAATTTCTTTGCAAAAATTGAATCAGTTCTTTTCTCGAAAGACTTTTAACACCCCTCTTTTTTATTTCAAGTGCACTTGCAGCAACTTTAGAAAGAGTAAAACGCTCAAATTTTCTTCTAATTTCACGACGATATTGATCACGAGAAATATCACGCGGCTTAAAAGCCCAAAGAGACCTACCATGTTTTACTTGCACTGGTTTTTTAGCCATTTCAAAAAAAATAATAATAAAAGTTATATTAAAAGATAGTTAATAGAATAAAAAAAGCAGGTTGATTAATTTAGCAGATTTTAGAAGAAAAGACACAATTTGATTAAGTACTAGCGAAGCTAATACGCGCCGTGAACCCACAGAACTTCTGCTGCAGTTCACACAGCACGCTCCAAAGGCGCATATTGGGCATTGTGCCCAACGCGGTGTGAACGGATGCAACCGTTCAAGGGCAGACGTAATAGCCCTGTCTTATGCGTGAAATTCCGCCAGGCGGTGATTTAGAAATAAAGGTACAGCCCGAATATGCATAATTTGATGGATAGTAAGGCGGAGGGCTTGCATTATAGTAAGTTGGATAGCTTTCTGGAAGTGAGCGAATTGTTGGAGAGGAAGATCTTGCAACATGGTATGCGTAAACGTGGCTTGGCTTAATGTAATGGGAGTGGGCATTAGTGTTAAACCCTAGGCGTACATTGTAGTTTCCGTTATTGTGGGAAATGTATGCGTAATCAAGGTTCTTGTATAGTTTTTCCCAGATTCCTGCTTGTGCGCTTAAGGCAAAGGTTCCAAAAAAAGCCAGCAATGCAATCAAAAGTATAGTTCTAGACATAGTTATATTCTACATAAAAAGCTTTTTAAGTTGAGCGAAAACAGACTTTAAAAAATAAATTGTATTACCGAGCCACTGCAAGTTGCTCTATGTACTCGCACATGAACCGAAGCAAGACGGTTCTGGTATTACCGTACCGTCGAAAGACGGTACACATAAGGCGTGTGAACTGAGCCTTCCAGTTCTAGTGGACCGATCGGGAGTTGAACCCGAAGCCTCAACCTTGCGAAGGTTGCGTGATACCATTTCACCATCGGCCCGTAAAGAAAAGTCTTTTGCCAAAAACCTTTAAAGTTGTCTTTTGGTACATTAAGTGCAAAGTAAGGGCAAATTTATAAATTTTAAAGTTGTTTATGGTTTAGCATATGGGAAGACGAAAAAAAGAAGTAAAAAAAGAAGCAGAAGAAGAGCCAATTGATGACTTTGACGAAGAGTCTGAAGTTGTTGATGAGGAAGAGCCTAGAGTAGAAAAAACCAAGGCTAAAGAGGAAACTGATCTTTTTGATGACATTATTGATGATCTCCACGATGATGATGACGAAATTGTTGATGAAGAGGAAAAAGAAATTATTACAGAGCAGGGAACAAAGGAAGAGGATGCAATTAAGCAAAACCGAGAGGAATTAAAAGAAACTATTTTGCAAAAAGCGTCATTAATGAGCTCGCGTGACACTGAAGAAAAGGGCGGGATTTCCCTTAATTTTTTGAGTGATGAAAAAGAACCTAATGTTTTTATTGGAAGAAAAAGAAGTGTGCATAAAAAATATGGTTATGAAGCAGCATTTTTGGTTGGAAAAGTAAATGAAGATGAACACAAAGACAAGAATGTTTTTCTTGATGGATTAAATCCACATGTTGTGTTTGTTTGCGGAGCAAGAGGTTCAGGAAAATGTCTTGCGGGAGACACTTTGATTACACTTGAAGATGGCCGAGTAATACCAATTAAGGAACTTGAAAATGAGAATGCAAAAATTTTTGGTTTAAATCATGGTTTAAAAGTTGAAGCATTAAACAAACAAGGATTTTTTAGGCGAACTGTAAACAAAATTTTAAAAGTTAGATTACGCAGTGGAAAAGAAATAACTTTAACACATGAACACCCTTTGCTTACTGT
>CAYIJY010000124.1:0-3158 GCA_964363785.1 uncultured archaeon | reverse complement strand
TACACTTGACTGGCTTTCAAGAAAAGCACTAATTGTCTGGTTAATGTCAGCCATTACTTGTCGTGCTTCAGTCAACTGGGAAACAAAATTTGGCGCAGTAATCTTTGCATAAAGATTAGAGCCCGCAGAAAACAATTTCGTAGCCGTATAACCATTTGTATTTGTGTCAACAGAATCAACAAGCAAATCATTTACAGCAGTCCTGAATTCAACATGCGCACCACTTACAAGATTGCCTGAATTATCTTTTACCAAAACATTCAAGCCGCCAGTCTGTGAAGAAAGATTAACTGCCAAATTAAGAGTTTGTCCAGGAGCAACACTTTGAGTTAATGACTCACCCTCTTCCTGTGAGGTTTCAGCAAACGCAAAATAACTACCAGGTTCCACGCCGTCAAACCTGACAGAACCATCAGTGCCAGTGTTTCCAAAAGCCATTGCAAAATTATAATCAGTATCATGCAATTCAACGTAAGAATTATTGATTGCCCCACTTGCACCATTCACTTGCACGATTACAGTTGAGGAATTGCTTGAAGAAATTTGTTTTAACCTGACTTGCGTTGGCTCAAAAGAATTCTCACCAACAAGCACAGGATCCTCATCAACAAAAATCACGTAACCATCCAAAAATGCAATGAATGCATAATTACTTTGATCATTTAAGTTGTCATATGAAACCAATCCATCTGAATCAGATGATTGTGAAGTTGCCTGAACAAAATCATTCACAACCAAGTTAACCATTACACCCTCAAGTTCATCGCCATCCTGAAAATCAACAAATTGCAGCAAAAGCTTTTTTTGAGAACCCTCAGATGTCTCCTCAAGCTCTACGTTTACTGTTGTCTGTTCGCCTTCAAGAACCTCAAATGACTCGCTTTCACCATCCAAAAAACCATTTGCCTGTGAAACAGTAACATAATACAAGCCAACTGCAACATCATTAAACAAGCCAATTCCACCAGAACTAGTGTAAGACGTGTCAGAAAGAGAACCGCTTTCCTTGTACAATGTGACAGTTGCATCTTCAACCAACTGGCCAGAACTGCCTGTCACAAGAACTTTTACTTCACCAGTCAAAGGAGCCTGGGCAGTCAAATCAACAGAATAAACAGATTGAGCACCAGACAAACTAGCCTGCTGCGGATTAAAGCCAGTTGAAGTCACAGTGACAGAAGGAGCCCCACAATCCGCTGGAAAAGGAACATCACGTGCAATACCATTGCTTGTAGTCCTCAAGCCAGGCGCAATTGCAGTTGGATTACTGCATGAAAAACTCAAACTAACTGTCCTGTCCAAAAGTTTTCCATTATAATAAACTTCAATAGTTTTATTCACAAACATTAATGGCTTTTTTTCCATTGTAATTTCATTTGCTTGCCCAAAAACAAGAGTAAAATTTTCTGAATAAACATTAAAGCCATCCTTTGTGGCAGTCAACTCAATTGAGTCACTTGGAAGCCTAATTGAAAACTCACCAGCATCATCAGTAACCGCAGTGAATTCTTCTGAAGAAGAAAGTATAGTAACATCCACTTCACTAAGTGGATTGCCTTGTTCGTCAACAATTTTAAACATGTATTCTTTTGAACCAAAAATATTCGGGCCAAGGCCAACAAAAATCGTTGCACCAATTAATAACAAAACAATAAGCGCGCAAAACAAGTAAAAACTTGGAACAACTGCATCAATCTTGTCAACAAAATTGTAAATTGGAATGTGCTCATCAATTTTGTCCAGAACACTATACCATTTTTCTTCAAGTGAACCTAAAATGTTTGGAAACTTAAAACTGGTTTTTTGTTTTGGAAAAGAAGCTGCAGAGTTTGTAGTGTTTTTCTTTAACTCTTCAAAATACTTATCCCTTTGAACAGGAACTGACTTTGATTTAATAGACTGAATTAACTCATCAACCTTTTTATTTTCATCAGCAGTAGTCTCAGGCTTTGGCAAAGGCGTTTCACCAGTCAAAACTTTCTTGAATTCCTCAAGCTTTGCATCCTTTGACTTTTCCTCAACAGGCTTTGCAGGACTATCAGTGTTTATTGACTTTAAATTATCAATAATTTTTTTTATGTCATCAAGCTTTCTTTTTTCTGGAATTTTTTCATTAAGCCCACCCATTCAAAAACACACCCAAATCAAAAAAGAAAATCCAATGTTTAATTCAACGCTTAAGCCACGTTACCCCACACTATTAATTATATTAATGAATTATTTTTACTCTTAAAAAAATAGAGTAATGTATATTAAATACTTTTTCCTGCGGTTTTTTGCAGGAAAAAATTAGAAAAAAAAAGAAGAAGCATTATGTATAAGATTATGTTCCTTCGTTCCATGACTTGGAATACTTTTCCTGCTCTTTGCTCATTGTGTCAATTTTTACTCCAAGTGCCTTTAACTGCAAATGAGCAATCCTTTCATCAATTTCTTTTGGCAAAACATGAACGCCTGCTGAAAGCTTTTTCTCAGCAACCCACTTTGCAGCCAAAGCCTGTCCACAAAAACTTAAACTCATGACTTCACTTGGGTGGCCCTCTGCAGCAGCCAAATTAACAAGCCTTCCTTCGCCACATACAAAAACTTTTTTTGTGCCAAAAACATATTCATCTAATGATGGTCTGATTGTTCTTTTTGATTTAGCCATTTTTTCAAGTGACGCAACATCAATCTCAACATCAAAGTGACCAGAGTTAGCCAAAATAACGCCATCCTTAAGCAAAGAAAAATGATCTTTGTTTACAACGTGCTTGTTGCCAGTTACTGTAACAATAATGTCAGCATCTTTTACTGCCTGCTTGATTGGCATTACATCAAACCCATCCATCTTTGCCTGCAAAGCCCTGATTGGATGAACTTCAACAACACAAACATTTGCACCAAAACCCTTTGCGCGAACAGCAACACCCTTACCGCAACTGCCATAACCACAAACAACAACCCTTTTGCCTGCAATCAAAACATTAGTTGCCCTCAAGATTCCATCAAATGTTGACTGGCCGGTCCCATAATAATTGTCAAACAAGTGTTTAGTTTCATTGTCATTAACTGCAATCACTGGGCACTTTAATGCATTGTCTTTCTCCATTGCACGAAGCCTCAAAACACCAGTAGTAGTCTCTTCAGTACCGCCAATAACTTCGTCAAGCAATTCG
>CAYIJY010000123.1:0-3209 GCA_964363785.1 uncultured archaeon | reverse complement strand
AAGAAAATTTCGTGAAGAACCTTTTACTCCACTTGACCTAATTAACAACAAAACAATCACTGCACAAGCTGCTGCGTTTTTGTGGCTTGCAATGCAGACTGATTCATCAGTAATTATTTCAGGAAACACAGGTAGCGGTAAAACCACGACGCTTAATGCATTGTTTTCTTTTGTGCCAAAAAATGAAAGGATTGTTTTGACTGAAGAAACACCAGAGATTGTTTTGCCACATAAACATGTTTGTCGTTTAAAGACGGTTGACAACATTGGTGTGACTATGAATGACTTAATTACAAATACGCTCAGGATGCGGCCTGACAGAGTGATTGTTGGAGAGGTCAGGAATTCTCTTGAGGTAAAGGCTTTTGTGAATACTCTTTTGGCTGGACAGGGCAAAGGAGCTATTGGGACTTTTCATGCAAAATCTGCAAAAGAAACTATTTCGCGTCTTTCAAAAATGGATGTTGAAAAGCATGATTTAAGTTCAATTGATTTGATTGTTGTTCAAAAAAGATGGGATAAAATAAATCTGCATAAAAAAACCCGCATTGAAACCCGCAGGATAACCGAAATAAGTGAGATAACTGAAAAGAATGGCGAGATTGTTTTAAGCCCTGTTTTTGAGTTTGATTACAAAAAAAACAAGCTTTGCAAGGTAAATGAAAGTCAGAGAGTTATTGAAAAAATTTGCAATTGCTTTGGTTTTAATAAAAAAAATGCTGAGAAAGAAATTGTAAAAAGAACAGATTTCCTTGAGTCCTTGTGCATAAAAAAAATTGGTATGCGTGAATTTTTTGACGTGATAAACAATGGACTTGAATAAACAAAAGGAAAGTTTTTTGCAGCACTTAAAGCTTAGTTTAAGGCATGCACAGATTAAGTCAAGTGAAAAAGATTTTTTGTTTAAAGGATTAAAGCATGCAAGTGTTTTGTGTTTTAGTTTTTTGATTGTTTTTTTTCTTTTTTTTGATGATTTTTTTCTTTCAATTATTCTTTCCCTTGCAGTTTTTTGTCTTGGTTTTATTGTTTGGTTAAATTATCCGCTTATGCGTAAAAAAAAGATTTCAATGCAAATTGAAAAGCATTTGCCGTTTTTTTTAATGAGTTTGAGTGTTCAGTTAAAGGTTGGTGTGCCGCTTTTAAAGGCACTCAAAAATACTTGTTCTAAAGAAAAAAATGTACTTGGAAAAGAGCTTTTGAGTTCTTTAAGGCAGGTGGAAGAGGGCGGAGCAAGTCTGCAGGATAGTTTGCTTGCCTTAAGTGAAAGAATTGATTCTTTTATGTTCAAGCGTGCTCTTGCCCAGATTATTTCAGTTTATGAGCAGGGCACAAAGAATGTTGAGTCGTTGACGACGCTTGCCAAAGAACAGCTTGCAGTTCAAAAAACCCAAAGCAAGGAATTTTCAGGAAAGCTTGCGCTTTACTCGCTTTTCTTTATTGCTGTGTCGACAATTATTCCTGCTTTGTTTTTGTCAATAATTTTGGTTGGTTCAAGTTTTCTTGAAATTGGTTTTAGTGCAACACAGATTCTGCTTATTGTGTGCGTTGGTTTTCCGCTTGTTGATTTGCTTGTGCTTTTTTTTGTAAAGGCCATGACTCCGGAGTTCTTAAAGTGAATGAAAATGTTTGACGAATACAGGAATTCAAGGATTGCACTTGAGTTTGAAGAGGTTTTAAGGCAAAATAATTTTGAAGGCGGAATTGACAGAATAATCAATGAAAGCATAAAGCATGGAATTTTGTTTTCTCTTTTGTGCTGTGTTTTTGTTTTTTTGTTTTCGTTTTCACTTGATTGGCAGGTTTTAATTTTGTTTTCTGGATTTTTTTTTCCTTTTCTTGCGCGTGTTTTTTTTCATTATTATTTTTTTGATTATAAAAGAAAAAAAATCAGTGAATTGACACCTGATTTTTTGCTGCAGGCGTCTCTTTTTCCAAAAGGAACTTCGTTAAAACAATTTATTTTGTATTTTTCAAAAAGCAATTATGCTTATCTTTCAACTGAATTCAAAAAAGCGTTAAATGAAATTGAAAAAGGTGCCTCGCCAACTCAGGCTTTGCTTAATGTAAAAAAGCGTGTGAAGTCACCTGTTCTTGATCGTGCAATTGATCTTCTTGTGCAGGGCATTGAAAGTGGTGCTGATGCTGCCAGTGTGTTTAAGGAAACTGCACTTGACTTGCTTGAAACTAACTCTATTTTGCGTGAAAGAAACGCAGCATTAATTATTGAGAAATATACTTTGCTTTTTGCTGGTGGAATAATTGTTCCTCTTACTCTTGGTATTGCGGTTGGCGTGATTTCAGGCATGGATTTTGATGCATTAAGTGAGATTGGCTTGGGTTTGGCTAAGTCAGAAAAAAAAGCGTTGTTTGAGGCTGCAATGCTTTCAAATTACGTTTACTTGGTTGAGTATTCTCTTATTGCTTCTTTTTTTGTTGCTTTCACTGAATCTGACTTAAAAAAGGGCGTGATTTATGCATTACTCCTTGTGCCTTTAAGTCTTTTTGTTTTTTCTTTTTTCTTAAACGCCTAATTGGACAAAAAAAAGCTTTCTCTTTGGCAAATCATTAAAAAGAGTTGGCATTTATTTGTTTAAAGGCTCTAAAATGACTCACCCGATAATTAACATTGTTGAATTTGAAAAAAGGGACTATAAAGGTTATACCATTATAGAGGGTTTTCCTGGAATGGGCCTTGTTGGCACTATTGCGGCAAAATACCTTATTGATAAATTAAAGTTTACACAAGCAGGTTACATTGACTCTAATACTTTTTTGCCGGTTGTTAGAATCCATAAAGGAGTTCCATTACAGCCTGCAAGAATTTATGTGTTGGACTCAAAAAAACTCGTGATTTTGATTGCAGAGCAGGTTATTTCAAAGCCACACATAAAGCCTTTTGCTGATGCTATTGTTGATTGGGTTCAAAAAAAGGGATTCCAAAGGCTTATTTCATTAAGTGGAATTCACTCGTATGATGGAGAAGCACAAATAGTTTATGGTATTGCCGCCAACGAAAAGTCTGTTGAATTATTGAAAAAAAATGATTTGCAGGTCATTGAAGACGGTATTACAACTGGTATTACGGCTTTAATGTTGCTTAATTTTAAGCAGACTAATGTTCAGGCAATTTCTATTTTAGGCAATGTAAAAAATGCCGCTGATTATCAGGCTGCGGCAGAAATACTCAAAAAGCTTGCCACAATAATTGA
>CAYIJY010000122.1:0-3223 GCA_964363785.1 uncultured archaeon | reverse complement strand
GGATTGTGTTTTTTTGTAAAGTTAAAATAAAAAACTGCATCAAGTACATCTAAAATTGTTGAGCGCGATTCTTTTTCAGAAATTAGCCCGATGGATAAGGCAAACCAGCGCAATAAACTTTTTCTTGTGAATTGTATGTTTGGTGGAAAGTCCATTTGGCGTAGTGTAAAATTTTTTCTAACGAGTTCTGCTTCGGGAAATTCCATAAATAAAATCACTAAAAAACTTTTTCTTTTTCTAAGAAAGATTTACCTTATATTTAAGGGTTTCTCTTACCATACATTTAAAAAAATTCAGTAGAAACCATACAATAGAAACACATGAGTTTGAACATATCTTCAATTTTTTACCCTTATAGACTTATTTTAAGGAGAAAAGAGCCCGTAGAATTAAAGGTCGAAGTAACGAATAAAGGCGATAAAGACAAAATGGTGTCAATTCAGTTAATGATGGACAGAAACCTTGCTTTGGACAAATCCGGCTTAAAGAGTGCTGCAATGGAAAAGATTGACTCTTTAAAACCTAATGAGAAAAAGACTTTTGTTTACAATGTTTTTCCAAAAGGCTTTACGCCTCCGGGAACTTATTCTATAAAATTAAAGACTATGGAACATTATCAGAGTTATAGTTACGCAGACAAAGAATATTTGAAAGAATTACCGCTCGTAGTAACAGACTAATTACTACATAACTATTTTTTTAAAGCAAACTATTTAAACTAAAAAAAACATATTTTGTAGAATGCCTTCAAGAAAAAGACGGATGGCTAAAAGGTTTGACGTTTTTAAGGCTGTAAAGACTGCTGCTTTTACTGCAAGCATTGGAATTGGAGCGCATACGGCAAACATGCTTGCAAAAGGAATTCCCAAAACACCTCAAGCAATTGTTAGACCGGTTCAGGAACCACCGCCAAATAGACAAGGCATTCAACAACCTCATGTTTACCATACACACGCACCAAAAAGCAATCAGCATATTATGCCAAGCCCGCAAATGCAAGCGCAAGTAAGCCGCCACACTATGCAAACAATTCCGGCAAAAGACACTGCAAATAAAATTAAAATAACAAAAAAACCACTAAAAATACCTCAAAAAATACCTTTGATAAAGAAGACTTTGCAGACCACCACTGCAGGGAAAATGACGTACAAACAAAAAACTGAAACTACAAATTTTCTTAAACAGGAATATTTGAATAAAGGCCGACAACTAAAACCAGGCGACCCTGATTTTAAAAAACTAGTGCAAATCGAATCAATTGACGGTTCAATTAATTGGTATGGTGCAGCAGTTAAAAATACACACAGAAGAATGTCTTCACCTCAGCTTGCGCATGTCACTGAACATTTAGCTGTAGAATACAAAAAAAAATTTGGTTCACCAATTAATTATGAAGATTCTTGGAGTGATAGTGGGCACGTTCCAAAAAGTTCACATAGAAGCGGGCTTGGATTGGATTTGGATGTCGGACCAGATGTTGGAACTGCGGAGTATTATAAATGGGGCAAAAAAAGATTTGAGTGGATTGCAAATTTTCTTGAAATTAACCATCCAGAAGTAAGAATTCTTTTTGCAGAAAATCTCGGGCCCAATGTAATTGTTCCAAGAGATAAAAGAACCAGAAATAACCATAGAAATCACATGCATATTGATTTACGTTGATTTAATTTTGGAATTATTAACTGTTGAACAAATGAAAGAAAAAACAAAGACAAGCAAGGGCAAAAGCCGTGGCCCAAGAGAAAAACTAATGAGCAAGATTGCCGAACGCAGAAGCGAATTGGTTACTGAGTACTTTAGCAAACCAAAAAAACACAGGAAACGGGAGATTGAACAAGAAATAAAAGTGATTGATGAACAGTTTGAGCAATTATTTTAGGACTTCGTTGATTGCGTCACTTTCAGAATTGTGTTTGGAGAGATATAAAGAAGACGGTCACAGACAACAACATGTTATGTAGCTAGAAAATACATAACATGTTTTCCTTTTCTCGCGACATTTTAATAACCAGTTTTAACTTGTTTTTGGATATGGCTGTTTTTCCGCTTTGGTATGAGAACATAATTGACATTTTGGTTTACGTTGCGGTTATTTTTATTGTGATTACTGCAAAAGATGACGAAAATCGTTTAAAATACATTATAGCCGTCGCGGGCTTCTTTGCTATAGCTTATTTGCTGCCAGTGCATTTTGTGCCTATGAGGGCTTTTATTGCCGCTTGGCTTATTTTAGTCGGAATACCATTAATTATCTCTAAGGAGATGGCTTTGTTGTTGCTTTTGATTGCTACACTGTTGCCTGCTTCAAACCCGTTGTTCTTTGTCATAAATTTCCTATTCTATGTGATTATTCTTGGGGATTTTTTACATTATGCGTTTGATTCCATGCGTAAAAAACTCTTTTCTTCTACATAACCCATACCACTTCTAAGACCCCTTCTTAATCAATTAAAACCCCAAACCCATGTTGAAAGGCCGATTAGGGGGATTCACCTAAAAAAGTTCAAATCTTCCAAAATTCCCTCCGTAATTTCGCGGCATAATCATCATTAGAAGGCATCCTGAGAGGCATATTAGTTAAGTTAATTCTTAAAAGACTTGAAATAGCGGAATAGAAGAGGTCTTTTTGGCGATTTGTGTGGTTTTAATAGAGTTAATCTGGTTTTGAAGAATTATTAGACTTATTAGACTTAAGATTTGAACGAATAGTGTTTCCTTTACGGTTTCGATACCAAAGAGACAATTCAACAGGAAATGTGTTATGTATAAGTTTCTGTTGGTTTGTATCTACATGCATTGAACCCAAAGTTCAAAGGATTTGCCTTTAGAAGTATAAAATTGTTGTTTTTTAAAAAACTCAATTAATTTCAGTAGATCTTCAGTTTTTTCTACCAAATAATTACTACAATCTTTGTTATTGCCTTTCCTTGCCACAGTATAAACATGCCCAAAACCAAATCTTTCTTTTATAGCAAATAAGATAGCGTTTTCTTCAGCGACTGATGTAACATTAAAACTTGGCTTTACTTTAAACCCAATTGCTGGGTTTTTCATATGAGACTTCCATTTGCCTTTTCGGGGTTTTCTATCAATATATTTAGCAATTGCAATCGAAAAGCAGCCTTCGCCTTCCACAAAGCCCATAATGCGTTCGTCTGAAATCATTCTAAAGAATTAATGCAAAAGAAGAATAACTAATTTTGGATAGTGAACTTCCGGTGCC
>CAYIJY010000121.1:0-3248 GCA_964363785.1 uncultured archaeon | reverse complement strand
GGAATACAAGACATTTTAGACAGAACAGTTTTTGACATACTAAAATACATTGCAGTATTTCCAGCTGGAGGAAAACTCCAAGACCAACACGGAAACTATATTCCAGACTGCTATTTGATACCTGGCGACTCAACAGCCTTAGACTTTGCATTCAAATTACACACCGACATTGGAAAAGGATTTATACGAGCAATTGATTCTAAAACAAAAATGGTTGTTGGAAAAGAACACAAACTAAAACACAGAGACGCAATCGAAATCGTGTTCAAAGGCTAAATTTTTATACAAGAAAGCAGTTTATTTTTTATGGTAAAACCAACCAGAAGAAGAATATCCCCCCTAGCAAGAGAACATATTAACGAAGCTCGACAATGGAAAGCCTCCGCTGGAGAAATTTTAAAGAAAGCACGCGGAGCAGTAGCTGCAGCAAGCGCAATGTCTTACGCCGGAAGAATGATATTAACAAAAAATAAACTTGAGGGGGCAAATCGCGCCACGATTTTAAACAATCAAAAAACAGTAAACAGAGCAGTCAGAGCTGCAACTACAAGTGCAAAAATTAAACTTAGAGGAGCACGAAAAATTAGAGAAACTGCCCGTGCACACATTGGTGCTGCAAAAGAAGTAGTTCAAAGAGAAAACCCACTGGCAAACCCCCGCGGAAGAAAACACCGAAACGGAAACTTATTTTAAATAATAATTCAAAAAAAGGAGAGTGTATTTTTTGAAGACTGTAAATGTTGAAATAAAACCTGAAGAAAAAGCAAGCAGAATAGAATTGTTTATAAGGCTGGTTTACTGGATTCCAATTGTAATAGTTGCATTTGTACTTGGAATAATTTCAGGAATAGCATGGCTAGTAAACATTTTTACAATACTAATTTTAGGAAAAAGAATTCTTGCCTTGACAAAATTTTCAGCAATGCAGGTTGCGTACCAAGCAAAAGCAAATTCATACTTTATGCTTGTGACAGACGAGCGGCCACCAATAATGCCAGAAGAAATGAATTAATGAGAATCTTCCATTGAAGACTGCATTTCCTTTTCTGGCAATTTTTCCTTTAACTCAGCAAGGCTTGGAATCATTTCTTCCTTTGTCTGGCTTCTAAGTTTTTCTTCTTCCGCCATTACCTGTTTTGCCATTTCAGTCAAAACTTGGTCTTTTTTCTTTACCTTTTCAAGAGTATAAAAATAAGCGTTAATTATTGCATCCAAATCAAGGCTTCTTTTAAAACCAAGGCGCGCAATCTCCTCAAAATAAATGTTTACCAACTGAAAAGAAATCTCTTCATTAGACATTGGCTTTTTCATGTATGCATTCCTCCATCACTAGTTTTCTTCATTGAATCTAAAATCTGCTTTGACTCAGAATCACGCCTCTTTAAACGAGCAAGAGAATAAAAGTAAGCACTGATTACATCATCAAGTTCAAGTGAACGCTTAAAACCAAGGCGCGCAACTTCCCTAAAATACAGGCCAGCAAGCCTAACTGCAGTAGACTCATCTGATGACTCATCTGCATTAGCCATTGATGAAACCATGTCTTTTAAAAAAACTGAATTACCTTTTGGAGAAGTAAAGTTAAATGACTGCTCAAGCTTTTTTATTTTATCAGCCAACAAATCAATTTTTTCCTCTGCAAACATTACTTCACGCTTGCTATCCTTTAAAGCACCCAAAAGCAAAGAAGAATCAGGAGACTCTTTATGAAAATGCACAACACTTCTTTCATTTTTTAAATGCTTAAGCAGTTTCTTAGAAACTTTTGGCTTGACTTGCTTTTTAGTTTTTTTTACAGGAACACTTTTCTTTTTTGACTTTGGATTATTTAGTTTTTTAAGATTCTTTTGCTGTTTTTTCCACAAACTAACTGCCTGTAAAAAAGTTTTACCCTCTTTTAACTGGCGTTTAACAAAAAGATTATACTCACTTAACTGCTTTTTTTTGGCACCTTTTTTCTTAAGCGCATCTAATCCTTCTTTAAGCTTTTCAAGTTCCTTATCTTGCTTTTTTCCACCAGACTTAAGCTTTTCAAGTTCTTTATCTTGTTTTTTTCCTTTTGAAGAAACCTTTGCTACATCTGACTTAATTCCTTTAATTTCTTCTTTAGTAGCAGCTTTTGCAGTTGAAGGTTTTACTGTAACAACATTACTTGGACTGTCTTGAATGTTTACTTCCACAAATATCACTCGAACAAATTTAGTAGATTATTCTTGTTTTTAAAAGTATTTATTGCTTTCGCTGAACCTTTGCGCAGGTTCACGGCGCGTTCCATCTTGCGATGGAACTTAATCAAGCTAGATAAAATCAGGGATTAGTTTTTTGCAGTTCTTTTGACAACAAGTTTTTTGGCAAAACACAATTAAACAAACGAGTCTTTCCCTGATTGCCAAGATTAACTGGCTTTGAAGAAACAAAACCCTTTTTCTCAAGACCATTTAAGACATCCCTTAATCTTCGAGCTGACAATTCTTCACTTGATTTTTCCAAAAACAAGTCAAAAATTTTTCCAGAAGACAATTCACCCTCATCAGACAAAATTGAAAGCAAAACAATTTCAGGCTTAGTCAAATACTTTACACCCTTTAACACTGATGCGCCCTGCACAGAATCAAATGCATTCTTTGCATGTGACAACAGCACTTGCTTTGAATTTTCTTTCTCAGCCACGCGGCCAGCCTTAAGCAACGCTTCTATGCCAACACGACAATCGCCACCAAGCTTTGCGCAACGCGCAGCAACAAACGAAATGGCTTCCTTGTCAATTGCACCGGAAAGAAAAGCCATTTCTGCCCTCTCATTCAAAATATCCTTTAACTGTTCAGGCGAATAAGATTCAAAAACAATTTTTTCTTCAGACAAAGAACTCCTGATCCGGTCATCAAGAGACAGCATGAGTTCTGCATCATTGGAAATCAAAACCAATCCAAACACATTCTTTTCAACCTCAACAATACGCAACAAATCATACAAGAGTTTTTGACCATCACTTGCCATAAACAATTGATCAGCTTCATCAAGAACAACAAGCGGAGAAAAACCGCATTTTTTTAAAGCCTCAAGCATTGAACCATAAATCTCGTCAGTTGCAATCCCCCTCCTTGGAGACGCAATACCCAAAAAGTTAGTAATAGCAGAAAGCACAGCATGACGAGAATTAAATTCAAAACAATTCAAGTAAAGGCTTTTTGCGCGGTCAGAATACTCCTGCATTTCCTTTAACACAAACTTTGCAGCAGTTGTTTTGC
>CAYIJY010000120.1:0-3305 GCA_964363785.1 uncultured archaeon | reverse complement strand
ATAAACAAAACATCAGCAACCAAGCTTCCCGCAACGGCAATGTACAACACAGCCGAAAATTGTTTTCTTGTGACAATAAATTCACTGGCAGATTTTTTTACAAAAAGAACAAAGAAAAAAGCAAGCACGCCTGCAAAAACACCGCGAAAAAAAGCAACCCCCAAAAAATCAGCACCGCCCCCAAAAGCAAGCTTAATGAATACGGTTTCAATTGCCCAAAAAAAACCAGCAAAAAAAACAGCCAAAATACCAATTGTTTTTTGATTCATTCAAAAACACAAAAAAAATAGAAGAAAATTTAGTCAACCGACCATTTGCCTTTTTCATCGGCTTCCATTTGGCTTTCCTGGTAAAGCCTGTCATTAATTTCAACAGTACCGCCATTATTTCCCTGTTTTTTTCTCATTACAAAAAAACCAACTGCAGCTGCAGCAACAACAAGCACAAGGAAAACATGCATCCAAGAAAACCTGCTTGAAAGACCAGCTAAAGCAGTTGGAATGCTAAAACCACTTGAAGAAACAACCTCTGGCTCTTGTAGAGAAGTTTCAATTGGCTCGCTCTCAACCTGCTCATTTGAAGGTTCTTCCATTACACCAATTCCTGCGGCCCTCTTTAAAGTAAGCAATTCTGTTGCCTGTGTAGAAAACTTTGAAGTTGTTTCATCCATAAACTCCTGAAAATTACTTTGAGCTTGAGAAACACTATTCTTTAACTCTTCAACCGAAGAAGCTTTGCTTGAAAATTCATTTACGCTTCCTTCAACAGAAGTAATCCTTTCCTTTAATGAATTACTAGTGTTTGTAAGTGAATCAATTGCAGGATTAAATCTTGACTCATCAATTGGGACAAAAAAATTAACCGAATAAGTTTCAGAGCCCTTTAAGTTAGAATCATCAAAAGTGTCAACTTTAATGTCACGAGATGAGGGCTCAAAACCTATTAAGGAAACATAAAGCGTCAAACCGGAAGAAGATGACGGGTCAGAGTCAATTGTAAACGCAGTCAAGGCAAACTGGCCATTATAAGGGTCTTTTACAATCTGGCCATTAGAAAAAACACTCAGGATTTCCTTTGAACCAAAAGAAACTATTGCCTTGTCAAAAGAATCGCTTGAATCAAGCTGGACTGAAAAACTCCAGTTAACGTAAGCAGGCAAAGAAGACGGAGCACTAATGCTCACTGCACTTGCAAAAAGACATGTGAAAACAAGCGCAAAAAGAACCAAAATAGTTTTTTTAAACATCAATAGAAGTAAAGATTAACTTATTTTTAAGACTTTTCCTGCCAAATTAATAGCTAAATAAAAAAAAATTGGTTTTTGCAGTGAGAGTTGAAAAAGTTTATTCAAATGGAAAAGAAATAATTATTGTTGGAACCGCCCACGTTAGCCAAGAAAGCGTAGAATTGGCAAAAAAAACAATTATAGAAGAAAAACCAGATGTTGTTGGTGTAGAGCTTGACGCCCAAAGATATAACCAGCTTTTAAGCGGAGAAAAATGGGGCGACTTAGACATTTCAAGTGCAATAAAAAGCGGCCAAGCATACCTGCTTTTAGTCAATGTTTTTTTGTCAAACATACAAAGACAATTAGGCGAAAAAATTGGAGTAAAACCCGGCGAAGAAATGCTGCAATCAGTCAACACAGCAAAAGAACAAAACATTCCAATTGAGCTTTTGGACAGGGACATAAAAATAACTTTTTCACGCGCACTAAACAAAATGGGTTTAATTGAAAAAATAAAATTCATTTACTTTGCAATCATGAGTTTTTTTGGAGTCGGAGCAGAAGAATTTAACGAAAAAAAACTTGAAGAACTAAAAGAAACAGACCTAGTAAACGAACTAATCCAGCAATTATCAATTGCATTCCCATCAATCAAACAAGTATTGGTTGATGAACGAGATGAATACATTGCAGGAAAAATAAGGCAAACAAATGCAAAAAAAATTGTAGCAGTAATCGGCCTTGGACACTTGCAGGGCGTAAAAAAATTCTTGGACAAAGAACCAGAACTTGAAAAACTAATGATTGTTGAAAAAAAACCAAGCATCTTAAACGTAATCAAATACTTAATTCCACTCATATTCATTGCATTATTCTTTTACGCGTTTTTTACAAGAGGCCTTGAAACAACCTTTAATGTATTTTTAGCTTGGTTTTTGACACACGCAATTCTTTCTGCACTAGGAGTACTAGTTGCACGCGGGCACTGGAAAAGCGCATTAACTGCATTCATTGCAGCGCCATTTACAGCACTGCACCCGCTTTTGGCTGCAGGTTGGTTTGCTGGATTAACTGAAGCAAAAATAAGAAACCCAAAAATAAAAGACTTTGAAGAACTAAAAAGCCTTAACTCTTTTTCAGATTTTTCAAAAAACCAAGTCACAAGAATACTATTAGTTGTCGCACTTTCAAACATAGGCTCAAGCATAGCAACAATAATTGCATTTCCACTTATCTTACAGTTTTTAATTTAAAAATTAACAGTACTTTGTTTTGCCAGTGTTTACAATCAACATTTTCTTGTTTTTTGGCAACTTATTTTTCATTTGAAGCATCAAACCCAAACCAGCTATTCCTGAAGGCTCACAAACCACACTTTGCGAAGATGCAATATCCATTGCTTTGTTCAAAAATTCTTCATCAATGTTATAAACATTTGACTCTTTTCCACAAAAACCAGAATAACGGTAAAGCCTAATCCATTGTTCATCAAAATGAACAAACGGTAAATGTGGAGAATAAAGTTTGTCAGCCTTGCTTTCAGGATTGTTTGTAGTTGCTCCAATGAAATTACAATTTCTAAGAATTTTTATATTACCTTTAAACCTTGGATCATGATTTGTTGTTGAAATTTCTTTTTTATTTATATTTAAAACATTTTCATAAAGGTTTCCAGTTCCAAATGGAATGAAGCAATAATCAGGAGAATTATTTATTATTTCATAACTAAGCCAATCATAAAATCTTGTAGTAGGATCAATTGCCTCGCTTGAAGTAATGTCAAAACCATTTGGATTATTAGTAAGGCTTAGTATTTCTTTCCAAGTTAAAGGAGTCTTTCCTAAATCCGCAGTAAAAATTTCACAACCTAATTTTTTCAAACTAGTTACAATAGTTTGCGAAGTATAAACATCAAGCAAGACTTTTAGAATTGGCAAATTATATTTTTTGAGTTGATACTGTATTGCGCTTGCAGCAGAACCAGAAGAAATAATTGACATTTGTGGCAGTGAGCCTTTAATTTGTCCATTCTTTTTTGCAGTCAAAAAATCCCTATAAGTTACAACTATTTCCCATG
>CAYIJY010000119.1:0-3339 GCA_964363785.1 uncultured archaeon | reverse complement strand
AGCACAATAAAGTTATTTAATTTGTAAATTCAAATTTTTTCTATTTTCCCAGTAACCCCATTAAGCCTAATCCCGTCGCCTTCTTTTATCAAATCAATGTTCTTGGCTTGAACTATACAGGGAAGGTTTTGTTCTATTGCCACAATTGCTGTGTGTGAAACTCTGCCGCCGCTTTCACTTACAATTCCTTTTATTCTGCCAAATAGAATGGTTAAGTTTGGTGAAAGGGTTTTTGAAAGGACAATCTTTCCTTGGACATCTTTTTTGTAATCAGCTTCAGTATTAATAAAAACAATTTTTCCTTCGACTATTCCTTGTCCGCCTGCAGAAATTCCTTGAATGTTTTCTTGTGAACTAGTTTTTCCCATAATCCATTGTTTGTCATAAACAAGTGTTTTAGGCAAGTCTTTGTTTAAGATTTCTAAAAAGAATTGTTTTCTTTTTTCAGTTAATTCAGATAAATTTTGTGAAATGTTTAATTCGTTTGAATTTAAGAAAAAAACGTTTTCTTTAAGGCCTGTTTTTTCTGCAAAATCAAGGTACACCCGTCGTTCTATTGCAAGGTATCTTGCGCATGCAAACTTTGCATTTTCCCTTAAGCGTGCAGCAGGATTTTGTGGAGCTTTCAAAGTAGCAAATTGTAGGGCTTTATTTGGTTCATCGTTAAAACTTGAGCTAGAAATATCATACGGGTTTGTAGAGTAAAAACTAAATTCAGACTTTATTTTTTCAAGTGAATTTTCAAGAGCTAGTTTTGATAAGTTTTCAAGTTCACAGTTTTTCCATGCACTTGATTCTTTTAGTTTTGTTTTAAGGGAGTAAGCAATCGAAGAATAAAATGAGTACTTCATTGCTAGTGTTGCTCCCTCAAGCGCCTGTTTTGCCAACAATGAATGGTTTTCAAATTGCTTGTCTTTGTTTTCAATCCAAAATTTTTTTGACTGTAAAGAAAATTTTTCAAAGTTTTGTAGTTCTTCATTTATCTTTATTGCAGAGACTGCAACAGAGGAAACTTGTTTTGCAAAGTCAAAAGGTGTAGACAAAAGTAAAGCTAAATTGTCAAAAGATGGTGTTAGTTTTTCTTGTATTTTTCCTTCTTTGAAATAAAAAGTTTTTTTTGGGCCAACAGAGTAAAGGAATTGTTTTTCTAGGTTTTTGCAAAAATACATTCGTTCATTTACAAAAACTAAGTAATCTGCGCCAAATGGAGTTTGGCCTAAACCTAGTTCGGTATAGACTTCCCAAAAAGGCCCGTTTAAGGCAAATACTTTTTCAAAAAATTCTTTGTTTGCTTGTTTTGCAACTTCGATTAAGTCAGAGTTTTCAGTTTTTTCAAGAACAATTACCTGTCCTTTAAGTGAACTTGTAGAAATAAATTGATCCAATCCATAAATCACTAGTTCTCTACCTCAAATCCATTACTGGTGATTGTTATTGTTTGTTGTGCTTTACAAGAGCCTGTTGCAGTTAAGTTTACTGTGCCTGCTTGGTTAACTTGGGCTTTAGAGATTGAAATAGGGCAAAAAATTCTTACAAGAGAACTATTTTCGTAAAAATAACAGGACTCAATTGGCGTAAAAGTGAAATTTTGTGAGCCTATTATAATTATGCATTGTTCTTTGGCAGACGGGTAAAACCATAAATTTGGCTCTGTGAGTTTAGGCTGAGTAATTTCATCATCTGATTCTTGTGGTTTTTCTACAATTCCAACTTGTGCTCCTGACATGCTATCTGCAAAGGGTGCTATTTTGTCAAGCGAAGGAAGAAGGGGATTATTTTGAATGTAAGATAAGCTAGAGTTTTCTGTGTTTATTACTTGGGTTTCAAGTGAAAGGAAAACAGAAACTAAAAAAAGCAAAGCCACAAGTAAAGAAAAAATAGAGAATGAAGTAACTAATTTTGTTTTTTCTGGTTTTTGAATTACTCTATAAGTTGAATAATTGGAGATAAAGAAAAGCATTAGGCATAAAATAAATGTTAAGATTGCTGCTTGTATGATTGTAAATACTTCTATTGGATTAATTACGAAAAGTGCAATAGCCATTGAAATAAATGCGATTACTATTTTTTTTATCCAACTAAAAAAGTATGAGAATAGTTCTGAGACTTTTTTTCCAAAAAACTTTTTATTTGCAAAACCAGAGACTGCAATTATTGCAAGCAAAGCAATTAGGACGTTTGAGAGAAAAGTGGCAATTGACAGTGTAACAAAGTAAACTACTGGTGGAACTATGACTACTGCGTTTACAGTTAAAGCAAAAAAAACTAAAAATACTGGTAGAATTGTTTTAGTCATTTTATCCTAATTCTGCTAAGAAATCATTAAATAACTGGTCTGCAACAGAGTTTTCTGCACCGCATGTCCAGACAAAATTATGTTTTCCGTCTTTTTTTATGTCAAGATAACCATACTGCATGTTTTTTTGGTTACAATTTGCAATGCTTGAAGTTGAAGTAAAATAGTCAGTTGTTATTTTTGATTTTAGTGAATCTAGTTTTTCTTTTGAAAGAATAGATAATTCTGCTTTTTTAAGTGCTGAGTCTATTCCAAATTCGCCTTTTAAGAGTGTGCCGTCTGAAAAAATGTGGTAATCAATTATGTTTTGGCTGCGTCTTTGGTAGACAAACTGTACAAAAAAGTCTTGCGAAGGAGAGCCTTGTGAAAACAATTGTTTAGAGTCTTCAAATATTTTTTTAATAAATTCAGGCGAGTTTTCTTCTTCCTCTAAATACATTATTGTTTGGCCGTCTTTAATTAAAAAAACGTGAAAGTCATTACAGTTGACGCACCTTGAGTCTTTTACTTCTGTAACGTTTTGTTGGGTAAATTCTATGGCTTTAATTGCTTTTTCTTTGCCAATGTCGACTAACTCAATTGTGTTTTGCGAAAAATCAGAGCTTATTGACTGTTTCTTTAGTACAATCCCATTTGAAAGTACAATAAACTCAAGTGAGCAGTAAGGGTCGCATTCTTCTCGTTGGTTAACGATTTCGTAAAATGACGGACCGTTATTTTGTTCAACGCAACCAAAAAGCAACAATAGAAAAAATACTAAAACGATTGAGCGCATTTTAACACCTAAATAGTTTTTTACTTTTTAAAATCTTTTGCTATTTTTTCGGAAGCAGCTTGAAAGCGCTTTGCAGAGCGTGTTTGTAAAATAAAGAGTTTTCCTTTTTCGATTGTGAATTCAAAGTCCTGCATGTCCTTGTAATGGTTTTCTAAAAGAGATTGCACGTTTAAAAGCTCGTTGTAAACGCTTGGCATTATCTTTGAAAGTTCACTTATTTGGCGCGGAGTACGCGTTCCTGCTACAATGTCTTCGCCTTGCGCGTTTT
>CAYIJY010000118.1:0-3374 GCA_964363785.1 uncultured archaeon | reverse complement strand
AAAGTAGAAACAAGTGCAATCCCGCCACGATCAACCGTGTCCTGCACAGACTCCAAAAACCGTTTTTCAGTTTCCTTTCTTGGAGTGTGCTCACGATCCCCATAAGTGCCTTCAATCATTAACCAATCACAATCACCCTTTGGCAAATCAGCACCATCATGCAAACGAGTTTCATTTAGCTTGATGTCACCAGTGTAAATAAATGTCTTGTCACGCGGCAAAGAAAACTTTGAAATAGCAGAACCAGCAATGTGTCCAGCGTCAGTAAACTCCAAAAAAATGTTGTCACTAATCTCCATTTTTCTTTTGTAATTAACAGGAAAAGTATAACGTTCTGTTCGCGCAATCTCTTCTTTTGTAAAAGTTGCATCCATTGCCTCAAGGCCTGCAATCTTTAAAGTATCAAACCAAAGCATCCTTGACAAATCAAGGGTTGGCGGAGTCATGTAAGTAATTGGATTTGACTTTTGGTACAAGTGAGGCAAGTTTCCAGAATGATCCAAATGAGCATGGCTGATTATTGCCGCCTTGAGATTGGTCTCAATAGGCAAAGGGTATTCAGTCCCCTTTGGAGTAAGCTTTACCCCAAAGTCAAGCAAAAACTTTTCACCAGCATCAAGGACAAATGCGCTTCTTCCAACTTCGCTTGCAGCGCCTAAAAACTTGAGTTTAACCATAAAAAACCTTAGAAAATGATTAAATGCAACAGTTTTAAAAGTAGCAACGCGGTATACTTTTCATGGCGTGAAAATGCTAAAAAAATCAAAAAAACGCAAGGCAATGCAAAGACAATTTAAGTGGATGGAACAAGGCTTTGACCTTGGAGGCATCACAATAAAACACAGGTCAGAACTTTATAATAAAAAAAACGGCAAGAGACAAACATGCAATCCTTAAATATCCTTGAATCAATGAATACCCTGCAAAAGCACGGCATAAAGACCGCTGAATTCCACCATGCAATAGATGACCAATTAGCAATGGAGATAGCTGAAAAAATAGGGTTTCCAATAGTAATGAAGGCAGTAAGCGCTTCAATCATACACAAAACAGAAGCCGGAGCAGTAAAAGTCGGACTTAGTGACGTTTACCAGGTAAAAGAAGCATTTAACAAAATGAAAGAACTGCAAGGATTCCAAGGCGTACTTATCCAAAAAATGATCAAAGGAACAGAAGTAATTATAGGCGGAAAAAAAGACGATCAATTTGGCCCAACAATATTGTTTGGATTGGGAGGAATATTCGTTGAAGTCTTGAAAGACTATTCACTAAGAATATGTCCAATTACAAGAAAAGACGCACGCGAAATGATACACGAAATCAAAGGCCTGCCGCTTTTGCTTGGAGTCCGCGGAAACCCAAAAGCAAACCTAAACGAGATTGAGAATACTTTACTCAAAGTCAGCAAAATGCTTGTCAAAGAAAACAAAATAATGGAACTAGACATTAACCCATTAATGGCAACAGAAAACGAACTAATTGCAGTTGACGCAAGAATCATTATTTAAAGGTCTTTTGAAGAAAAGCTGGACCTAAACAAGTGCAGGCAAAAAAGGCTTGAATCCAAAAAAATTTTGAAACCATTTTCCCTCGCATCCTTTGCAAAAAAAATATCATCAAACGCAATAGAATTATCCTCAACCCTAAAAGAAATTTTTTCCAAAACAGACCGATGAATTAACAATACTCCAAGGCCACTTGCAGCCACCTCAAAAAAACGGCTTGGCAAAACATCATTCAGCCCAAGCGGAGTAAGCAAACCCTGCTTTTTGTTTTCCTCACTGTCAAAACGATAAGCTACAACACCGACTTTTTGGGTTGGCATCAAGTTAAGGTAAGTGCAGGAAGCAATTTTTTGGTTGCAGGACAAAAGCTTTTCAATAGAGTTTGCAGGCGCAATAACATCCTGCTCCAAAGAAAAAAAATAATCATAGTTTTCCTCCAAAACTTTTTTCCTCAAAATATTCCTGCAAAAAACAAGCCTTTGGCGAGGCTTTTCAATATGCATGCCATCACGCAAAACCTCGAATTTTTTGCCGGTTTCTTTTTCAAATAAATCCGCCTTGGACTTTAACAATTCAAAGTAAGTTGAATCAGAAGAATTGTCAACAAGGCAGACATCAAAATCAGGAAAAGACAAAGACTTTAAGCCAATCAAAAACTGCTCCAAACAATAAGACTTTACACTTGCAGTAGGACAGCCAACCAAAACCCTAACCATAGAAAAAACAATGAAAAAACCATCAAAAAAAACCACCCCCTCAATAAATATACATAACTAAAATCAACTTTTTGGTTGACTTTTTAAGCATTTTCTTCAAAAATATACATAATTGCATTGCCATGTATCTCCCAGAATCAAGCAAGACAAAGACCACTAAAGACGCCGTAATCTCTATTTTAACCCAAAAATGGCCTTTGACCTCAAAAGAAGTGTTTAATTCCCTAAAAAAAGAGCATTCATTTAACGGCACTTACCAAGCAACACACAAAACAGCAAACCAACTGCTTGATGAACGCATACTTGAAAAAAATGGAAAAAACTACCATCTAAGCCAAAACTGGATAAACAACCTCAAAAATTTCTCTATAAATCTTGAAGAAAATTATTCAGGCAATTGCAACAAAAAATACATTATTTCCCCTGACTTTCAAGGCACTGTTAAATGGCACTTTGATGATTATTCATTATTCACTGTGGAAATAGCGAAATTCATAATGAACGCATACAAATGGTATGGCGGCAAAAATGGAATTGGGATTTTAAGGCATGGCTGGTGGCCATTTAACTTTAAATTTCTGGATTTCTCCCTTTTAATAAACATGTTAAAAACAACCAAAGGCGGATACGTAATAATCCAAGAAGATACGCCCTTTAGCCGCTGGATTTCAAAACAATACTTGAGCGCAGGAGTAAATGACGCTATAATCGGAATGCCAAACTTAAACCTAGAACACGACATGATGTTTACAGAAGAAGTCATAATCCAAGTAAATTTTTCTGATGAAACTAAAAAACTCCAAGACGAAATATACTCAAAAGTCCATGATTTAGCCGATTTACTGAAAGAATTTATTTTTAATAAGCATTCCGAAAAAAAAATCGAGATAGAAGTCCTGATAACACGAAACAAGGCATTATCCCAAACAATAAGACAACAATTAATGGAAAAATTCTTTTCCGGTGAAAAAAAATGACTCTGAATGTTTCCTTGATTCAAGTGAATGCAAGCCCTAAAACAATAAAGGAAGCAATTGTTTCTTTGCTTTCAAGCGAGTGGCCTTTGACAGCAAAACAGCTTTTGGCAAAAGCACGAAAAGAATTTGGCTTAAGCATTTCAGCCCAGGCAGCCTATAAAACATTAAAACTTTTA
>CAYIJY010000117.1:0-3403 GCA_964363785.1 uncultured archaeon | reverse complement strand
AAGCCGCTCCCCTAATGCAACCAAAATCAGAGAGAACTCACTTATTTGAGCCATTGTGAGTGCGACAAAAAATGCGGTTTTTGCCTTGTAACCAAAGTAGAACATTATTGGAAGCAAAATGAGCGGCTGAATGATTATTACAAATAAAGAAAAAATAATTGAGAGAACTAGTACGCTTTCAATTGAGCTTACTGCTATTCCCGCGCCAAGTGAAACAAAAAACAAAACCAGGAAAAAGTCACGCAGGTTCTTTAGTTTGGATGCAATTTCAAAGTTAAACGGCATTGAAGCAACCATTACCCCTGCAACAAATGCGCCAACTTCGATTGAAAAATTAAGGAACTGCGCAAGGCCGGCTAAAAGCAGGCACCAGGAGATTGCTGTCAAAAATAATAGTTCTTGGTTGTTTGCGGTTTGCTGGAAAAACCTCTCTGCAAACAATTTGTAAAGCAAAAAGCTTGCGCTAAAGAATACAATTATTTTAAAGAAAAAACCAGCAAAGGCTGACATTATGTCTGGTGATTCGCCGCTAAAGCTTGCCGCCAAAAGAAGTATCGCAATTGTTACAAAGTCCTGAAAAAGCATTGCTCCAATTGAAAGTTTTCCCTGCAAAGATGAAATTTCTTTTTTGTCTATCAAGTATTTTACTACGACAATTGTGCTTGAGAAAGTCAGTGCGACTCCAATGTAAAGCGACTCAATAAGGTTGAACCCAAAGAGATAAGAGATTGCAAAGCCAAAGAGTGCGGTAAAAAAAGTCTGTGAAATTCCAATCAATGCTGAAATTGCCCCAAATTCCTTGAACACCCTTAAGTTTAAGTTTAATCCAACCAAAAAGAGCAGAAACGCAATCCCTAATTGGGAGAATATTTCAAGTGCATCTGTAAAGCCGGTTTGGTTGAAAAAAGCCTCGCCGATAATTATGCCTGAAACAAGGTAAGCCAAGATTAATGGTTGCTTGATTAACTTGAAAACGTACCCTAAAATAGTTGTAAAGACAATTACAAAGCCAAAAACCAAAAATGATGAAAGTTCCACTTTTTGCCCCATTTAGGAACGAAAAGGTGGTTTAAATCCTTTTCCTTGCCCAAAATTTTAAAGCCGCCTTAAAGGTCTTCTGTGTAATACCTCTGTTTTTGCTTTTCTTTTGTCATCTTGAATTTTTTTGCTTAATCGTCGCCTTGCTCGCCTATAAGAATAGCCAGAATACATTTCTTTTTCCAAAATGCCTCTTTTTTCCAGTTGGTCAATTCTTTCTTGTGATACTGGGCTATGAAAATTAATCTTGTGTTGAAAAAATTTTAGTTGACGATTGCTTTTTTTGAGCCTTTTAATTGCCATTAGTTCTAGCTCCTGATTTATTCCTTTTTTGAAAAAATCACTGGTATTATCGGGTTTTGTTAAATACGGCCTTAAAGTTGATACTTTGACTGGATAATATGATTCCCAAAAAGCAGTTTTTTGGCCTGAAGATAAATCAAAAAAAATTTCTCCCACTCCTGCCCCTTTAATTAAACCTTGATCTTCTATAACCCGCCTAATTTCTTCATTTGTTAAAAAAGTTTCAGACTTGATTCCATCATCAATAATAAATGTAAAATTGGCAACACCATCAAAAATCAGTCTTATGCCTTTTACTTTTTTCAAATTTGGTTTTTGCATATTTTAAATCCTTTTCCATTTCATGCCCTGGGGGGTGTCATCAATCTTTATTCCTTTTTGGGAAAGCAAAATTTGCCGCACTTCATCTGCTTCCTTGAATTTCTTTTCCTTTCTTAGCCTTTCACGCTTTTCTAAAAGTTCTTTTTCTTCACTTGAAAGTTTTTCCTGTTCAAACCCAAACTCAAATATACATAATACTTCGTTTAGTTTTTTGAAAAAAGAAATTAGTTTTTGCGAGTCTTTTTTTGAAATTTTTTGTTCGTCAAACAATTTGTTTACGTTTTTTGCAAATGCATGCAGGCCTGCAATCATTTTTGGTGTGTCAAGGTCATTGTCCAAATTTTTTTCAAAATCTTGCCGTGCTTTTTCAATTATTTTTTTTATTTGCTCATTTTCTTTTTCAGTGTTTTCAATTGACAAAAGTTTTTGCATTAACTCGTCAAATCCTTCAATTGTTTTTTGCGCCTGCGCCAAAGAGCCAAATGTAAAGTTTAATTCGTCGCGGTAGTTTGCTGAAATGAACAATAACCTGACTGCCCGCGCGGAATAATCTTTCAGATCTCTAAGTGTGTAAAAGTTGCCAAGGCTTTTTGACATTTTTCTCCCGTTGACAATCAGGTGGTTTGAGTGAAACCAGTGGCGTACAACTTCTTTACCGGTTATTGACTCTGACTGGGCGATTTCGTTTTCGTGGTGTGGAAAAATTAAGTCTACGCCACCGCCATGAATGTCAAATTTTTCGCCTAAATATTTTAGTGACATTGCACTGCATTCTAGGTGCCAGCCTGGCCGGCCTTTTCCAAATGGCGCTTCCCAAAAAACTTTTCCGTCATTTTCCTGCCAGGCTTTCCATAATGCAAAGTCTCGTGCTTCGTTTTTTTCATAAGAGTCAACGTCAACGCGTGCACCAACTTTAAGTTTTTTTAGTTTGAGTTTAGAGAGTTTTCCATATTCTTTGAATTTAGAAATATCAAAGTACACTCCGTCTGATGTTTTGTAAGCAATTTTTTTATCCAATAATTTTTGTATTAGTTTAATCATTTCACTTATTTCTTGTGTTGCAAAAACAATTTTGCTTGGCTTTTTTATCCCTAGTGCCTGTATGTCTTTTTCGAATTCTTCAAAATATTTTTTTGTGAATTCTTTTAGTTCCATTGAATTTTGTTTTGCGCCGTTGATTGTCTTGTCATCCACATCAGTAATGTTCAGCACTTGGTTGACTTTATACTCCTTGAATTCTAGGTATCGCCTGAGCAGGTCCTGTAAAGTGAATGTGCGCAGGTTTCCAATGTGCGCGTAATCATAGACTGTCGGGCCGCAATTGTAAATCAAGAATTCTTTTCCCTTAATTGGCTTTAGCTCTTCTGGTTTTCTTGAAAGTGTATTGTATAGTTTCAGCATTTTGTGTGCACGATAAATTAATTAAAAACAAGAAATAAATATCTGTATGCAAGAGGATTTAGAGCCAAGTGAGTTCAAAAGAAGGAAAAAAATTGAAAATTGGCAGAAAAAAGTGGAAAGGGCTGCCAAAAAGCACGCTTAAAAAAAATCAGCCATCGTCTTCTAAAATCAATCGTCTTCTTCGTCAAATTCGCTTAGGCTTTCATCAAAGTACTTTTGTTTTTCAGTGATTAGCTTGACTTTGCCGCCCTTGATTTTGACTATTAGTTGTTCAAAGCATTCTGGGCAGTCAAATGGGTCATTTTCTTCGACGTCATTAATGTCGATCTCTATCATTTCC
>CAYIJY010000116.1:0-3403 GCA_964363785.1 uncultured archaeon | reverse complement strand
TTCCCGGAGAAATGTCCGAGCCAAAAAAGTAGCCCATCAATTGCTGGCCATAACACAAGCCCAAAACTGGCACTTTGCCTGAAAAAATTTCCTTATTATACTCAGGTGCATCTTTTTCATAAACAGAGGCAGGGCCGCCACTCAAAATAACCCCAGAGCACTCCCTCAAAACCCCAGAAGAAACAGACGGAAGCACAATCTCTGAAAAAACGCCCAATTCACGCACACGGCGGGCAAGAAGATGGGTGTACTGCGAGCCGAAGTCGAGGACGAGGATTTTGTTTGCGGAGAGCATAATTTATTGTGCTCCAAAAAATTTTTTAACCATAGCAAAAAAACTTTTGCGCCAGTTTATACCCTTGCGGGCACAAGTACCGCATACAGGTCCCTTCTGCGAGGGACGATAATATGCGTATATAGCAAGAACATAAACAATTGAACATTAAAATTGCTCTTTGCATATAGCAAACTGCAGTTAAAATGTTCAAAAATATCAGCAGTTTGCTATAAGTTTGGATTACTACAAAAGAAAGCACTATTTTTTCAAAATATCGGGCAAATCAAGGCAAATCACTTTTTTCCCCTCAAATTCAGTGATTTTTTTTGAAAAACTCTTGGCAAATATTGCAAAATATTCTTTTCTGCCATTAGTATTCCATTGGACAAACTTCGTTTTCTCGCTTAATTCTTTTACAACTTGCATAGCGTTTACATTATTTTTCCACTTGCATTCAGCAAAAAAAATTTCGCTAGTTTTTTCACTAAAAGCAACAATGTCAATTTCTTTGTCTTTGAACCACCATCGCCCAATCTTTTCAAATTTGAATGGAACCGCTAAATGGGCAATTTCTTCCCTGACCATGATTTCAAACCTTTTGCCAAAAAACGTTTCAAGGCTGTTTTTGTCGGCTTCAAAAAAACCTTTTTCAATGCTTTCACGATTCTGGTAAACAAAATTAAACCAAAAATCAAAAAGAGCATCTTTAATCGAATAAATACCATTTTGGCGTTTCCCAAAAATAGATATTTCCCTTCTTACAAAATTCAGCCTGATTAAGCTTTCAAGATAAGGGTATATTTCACGCGTTTTCACCCCTGCAAAGTTTGCAATATCAGTTGGTTTTGTATTCCCAAAAGAAATTGCGTTCAAAATAGTGAAATAAGTTTTTATTTCCTTGAACTCCTGGGAAAGCAGGTAATATGGCTCTCGATAAAAATAGCCGTCTTTTTTGAAAAACTCGGCGGCAAAAAAATCATTCGAATTAGAATGCCTGCTTGCTTTCAAAAGATATTCCGGCACTCCACCAATAGAAAAATAAGCCGCCGCCATGTCCTCGTTTTTCATTTTCAAAAAAATAAGAGAATCCTTGTGCGTGAACGGCAAAAGCAAAAAATCCCTGTCCCTGCGCCCATAAAGCGGAGAAGCCGATGACAACACCTGCTCGCTCATCAATCCAAAAATTGACCCTGAAACAAGAAACACGACTTTTGTTTTTGAAAGAAAAATGTCCCAAAATTTTTGAAGCACGCTAAGTATTGCATGGTCATTTTTGACAAAATAAGAGAACTCGTCAATTGCAATGCAAAGCTTTTCATTGCTTGGCACTATTTTTTTCAAATACTCAAACAATTCAGACCATTCATTAATTTGCACTTCAAGCAAAAAAGAATCGTTGAAAAATTCTGCCACTTTTTTTTTAAATTCCGCAATCTGTACTTTTTTATTGTTATCCTCTGCAATAAAATAAATGCTTTTTTTGCCATTTAAAAATTCCTGTATTAGCCTAGATTTTCCAACCCGCCTTCGCCCGTATAAAACAACAAAGGCAGCAGATTTTTCACGCCAAAGCTTTTCGAGCTCACCTAATTCATATTCCCTGTCAACAAAACCAACCATACTAATCCCAATTAGTACTAATGCAGATTAGTATAAAAAACTTGCGGAAAACCAAACCCCGTGCAGCAGAAAACGCATCAATTTTTGGTTTTTGCACCGTATTCTTCTTTTAAAATATATTCTCTAATTTCTTCTTCTGTATGCGGTAGCTTGCCTTCAAAAAATGTTTTCACCCACTTCAAGTAGCCGATTCCATCTGGTGCGTCATGCCTTTTTGCAATGTTTTTTATTTGTGTAACACACGATTTTAATTCCCCGAAAGAAAATTTTTTATTTATCTTATTGTTGGCACATAAAGTAATTTTCACGTTGCGGCAAATTTCTTCCCCCAACTCGTCTTGCGGTTCGTCAAAATTTGCTTTGAACTTTTCCAGCGCCACTATAACTTCTGCATCACCAAGTGATTGGTTTTTTTCCCAAAATTCTAAAATTGTCCGTTCAATCGGATAAAAAACCATAGAATACTTGCCCATATCAGTGACATCAACCATGTGCTTTTCGGGGGAAACGAAGCTTGCAATTGGCCCATCCAATTCTTCGCCATCTACAGGGTGCAGAAACATTTTTCTTTTAGTGAGTCTACAGGGTGCAGAAACATTTTTCTTTTAGTGAGTTCTGACAAATAATTGGTTGCACCTGAAAGCACTGTCATTCTGTCCGCAATTGTAGCCATATCACCGGTGTTGCCAAGCAGCATTTTTTCTGCAGTGGAAAGATACTCAATTGCTTTTTGCTTGGATTCTTTTTCACCGTATTCTTTGAAGCGATGAAAATGAATTCCACCCAAATTTATTAAAGCAGACACGCAATTCGGGTTAAGACGCGCTGCTTTCTCAAAAACAGCCACGCTTTGGCTTGTTTTCCCATTTTTCCTAAGCGCATTAGCGTAGCACAAATTGGTTTCCCAGTCATTTGGGTTTTTTTCCAGCTTTTTTTCAAAATAAGGCAAAACCTCTTGCCAATGCATCTTTTTATTCTCTTCAATGGTTGACGTTTCACCTGCAACTATAGCAAGGGACATTAATAATTGAACAAAAATTGTCCCTTGATAGATGGTAAAAGACAAAAAAATGTTCAAAAATTAATGTCTTTTACTATATTATGCCGTAATCGTCTGCAATTTTTTCGGGAGAGAAAAAAAGCGGCTTCATCGTTATGTTAAAGTAATCCAAAGTGGATAATTCGATTTTTTCAGAGCCGCAGAATTTGCATTTTACTTCATTTTCAAAAAAAATCCGTGGCTTTTTTCCCCCATTCTGCAGAATAGCATGGCCGCCATTTATTTTTTGGCTCTTGCTGCACTGCTTGCATTTAAAACCGCGCTTCAAACAAAAAACCCCAATATATCAGACAAACCCTTTTTTAAAAATAACTATGACTAGCAACTCTCCGAAAAAACACCCAATTCACGCACACGGCGGGCAAGAAGATGGGTGTACTGCGAGCCGAAGTCGAGGACGAGGATACTGCCTTTTTGAATCAAAACCATACAATAATCTGCCCAAA
>CAYIJY010000115.1:0-3547 GCA_964363785.1 uncultured archaeon | reverse complement strand
CACTGGCAGTTCTTTTAATCCGTTTTTTATTCCTGCCGCGATTTTTGAGCGAAATGGATTCCAGCTTCTGTATTCTTTTCCTTCAATTGTAATTAGTTCTTCGCCGTAGACTTTTTCGCCTTGTACAAAGTTTAATGTGGCTATGTTGTTGTTAATTAGAAATACTCCTTCAAATAGTTGGGTTACATGAAGGCTCATTTTAGTTCACGGATTTTTTTCTCCATTTCTAATTTTAGGTTTTGGCCATCATTTTTTTCGCTAAAGTAATCCATTTTTGTTGAAACAGAAAGTTTTCCTGCAATTATTTTTGCTATTTTTCCTCTTTGGTCTCTTTTTGCATTGCTAAGTAACGGGTGTTGGAAAATTATTCCATGCTTTGGCGGCTTTGAGCCTGTCTTTAAGTGGCTGTACAGTGCTTTTTCTGCGCCTAATACTTGTAAGGTTGATGAAGGCATTATGGCCATTTTTTTTAGTGAGCCTGAGCGTGCAAGCATTTTTGCAGCCA
Organism: uncultured archaeon; assembly: GCA_964363785.1. Lineage (GTDB taxonomy): Archaea > Iainarchaeota > Iainarchaeia > Iainarchaeales > GW2011-AR10 > JACQJF01. The sequence goes on along the minus strand of CAYIJY010000115.1, from coordinate 3,042 downwards.
AGACTTCTCCAAGCACTGCGCTTGTGTTTGGCATTATTTGCTGCATTTTTTCTTCTAAGAACTTTAATAATGTGCTTCGCTGGTTTTTCACGGTTAGTGCAGTGAGTGCTAATTGCTGCAATTGTTTTGAATCATCTTCTTCAAAGTCAACTCCAAGTGAGTCACTTAATTTTTCCAATATCAAGTTTTTTTTGTCGCTTGTCAAACTTGTTTTGTCTAAATTTTGTTTGTCAAAGTTTTTTTTAGCACCAACCTTGTAAACTGCACTCAGGTAATCTTCGTTTTCTCTTACTATTCTTTTTAATTCTGGAAAATTCATTGAATGCCAATCAATAACCTGCTCTGCTAAAAGATTGAATATTTCATCAAGGTCTTCGATTAGGTTGATTGCTTTGATTAAGTGTATTTCTTTTCCTGAGAGTTCTTCTGTTACTTGCTCTCTTGTTCTTTTCATTAAGCGAGTTCTTAAGTCACTTAGTCCTGAATAATTTTCTTGTCTTGGTTCAAAAGCAGGTGCAAATGGTTTTTGTTCTTCCTGTCTAAATTCTTTTTTTTCTTCTTGTCTAAATGGTTTTCTTTCATTAAAAGTTCTTTTTTCAAAACGTGGCTTAAAATCTGATCTTGGTTGTCGAGTTTCTCTATCTTCTCTGTCTCTAAATTGTGGTCGTTCTCTAAAACTTGGTCTTTCTCTAAAGCTTGGTTTGTCCCTAAAATTTGATCTTTCGCGAAAATCTGATCTGTCTCTAAAACTTGGTTTTTCTTTAAAATCCGATCCTCCAAATTTTGGTCTTGGTCGATACTTGTCTCTTCGCGCTTCCCTTATAGATTTAGGTTTAAACTCTTTTCTTCCTGAAAAACTTTCTCTAGAATCTGACCTTGAAAAACTAGTTCTTTGCGAAAATCCTTCTCTAAACGCAGGTTTTGGTCTAAATCCTTCTTTATTTTCTGTTCTTTGCCTAAAATCTGGTTTTGAATAAAAATCTCGTCTTGGCTCTTCACTTTGCCTAAAGCTTGGTTTTGAATCAAATGATCGTTTAAAGTCTGACCTTGGTTTAAAGTCTCCTCTTGAGTCTGATCTTTCTCTAAAACTTGGTTTATCAGAAAATGACCTCTTAAAGTCACCTGAAGGCTTAAAGTCTCTTTTTCTATCTTGACTTTTTTCGCCAAAGCCCTTAGAAAAGCCGCTTGGTTTTCTGTCAAAGTTTTTTTTGCCAAAACTTGGTTTAAAGCTCTTTTTTTTTCTTTTTTCAAATGCCATTTTTCTTCACTTTAGACGTATTTAGTTAATCAATTTGTTTTTAAATAAATTAAAATAGCTAGCGTTGGGACTTTAAGCCCTAAACTTTGCCTTTTTCGAATTCCTTAAAAAGGTTAATTAGGTCAATTATTTTGTTATTTTAGTGTTTTTTTTATGGATAAAGAAGCTGTAATGAACCTTGCGTTAAGAAGGTCTTTGTTTTTTCCAACTGCCGAGATTTATTCTGGGGCAATGGGTGGATTTTGGGAGTTTGGTCCATTTGGTTCAGCCATGCGAAGAAAGATAATTGATTTTTGGCGAAAAGAATTTGTACAAAAAGAAGGTTTTTTTGAGATTTCAGGTTGCCAGATTTTACCAAAAGATGTGTTTGTTGCATCAGGTCACTTAGAGAACTTTAATGACCCAATTGTAAAATGCAGAAAATGTCAAAGTGTTTTTCGTGCAGACCAATTAATTGGTGAAGCTAGCGGTGAAATTGTTCCTGAGTCAATTTCTACAACTGAACTTGATGCATTGATTAAAAAGCACAAAATAAAATGTTCAAAGTGCGGGTCTTGGGATTTTGAGGAAACCAGAAAGTTTAACATGATGATGAAAGTTGACATTGGTGCAACTGGAAAACAAGAAGCATATTTACGTCCAGAGACTTGTCAATCAATTTTTTTGGCATTTGATAGAATTTACAAAACCATGCGCTCAAACTTGCCACTCGGTATTGCACAGGCTGGTAGTTCTTTTAGAAATGAAATCTCTCCAAGAAATTCACTTTTGCGTGAGCGCGAATTAGGGCAGATGGAGATTGAGGTTTTTTTTAATCCATTTAAGGAAAATGAAGTTGAAAACTGGAATGAAATAAAAGATTACAAATTGAATTTGTTTCAGTTAAAGGAAAAAAAAGTAAAACAAATTTCTGCTGAGGAAGCTGTTAAGAAAAAAATTGTTTCTTCAAAACTTGTTGCTTATTTACTTTGTAAAACTCAAATGTTTTATTCTAAACTTGGTGTGCCCGAAAAACTAATGCGCTTTAGAGAACTTGAATCACAAGCACGTGCATTTTATGCAAAGGAAACTTGGGACTTTGAAGTCGAGACTTCTCATGGTTTTGTTGAACTTGCTGCATGCAATCATCGTTCTGATTTTGATTTATCTTCTCATTCAAAAGTAAGTAAGAAAGACTTAAAGGTAAAAGATGTTGAGTCTGGTAAAGAATTTTTTCCAAATGTTTTTGAGGTTTCTGCAGGAATTGATCGTACACTTTTTGTTTTGCTTGATGTTTGCCTTAAAAAAGAAAAACGCGGTCCGGAAGAGAGATTGTTTGTAAGTCTTCATCCTCGTGTGGCTCCTTTTTTGGCTGGAATTTTTCCACTTGTAAATAAAGATGGTTTGAATGAGTTAGCTCATAATATTTTTGAGGGTCTGCTTGATGATGGGTTTGATGTTTTTTTTGATGAAAAAGGAAGTATTGGAAAGCGTTATGCAAGAAGCGATGAAATAGGTGTTTTTGGCGGAATTACAATTGATCATCAAACTAAAGAAGATAGTACTGTTACTTTGCGTGATAGGGATTCAATGAAACAAATTAGAATTAAGGTTGACTCTATTCCAAGTGTTTTAATGCAGATTTATCGCGGCGTACTTTTCGACAAGCTTAAAACGTGAATGTGACTTTTCGCACCGGAAATGCACTCTAAATCTTATTTTAAGCATCTCAAATATAGAATATTTAACAGTTTTTTTCGGGGTTTTGTTTTTGGGGGTTGTTCTTGATCTTTTTCTAAATATGA
>CAYIJY010000114.1:0-3561 GCA_964363785.1 uncultured archaeon | reverse complement strand
CAAAAGCCGCAACGCCTCCGACCGGGCTTCCATAACCCCAGTGCGCGTCTGGCATCGCCATTGCATACTTTTGTATCCCTGGCATGCACGCCATGTTTGTGGCCTGCTCAAAAACGCCTTCATCCATTTCGCGGAACAATTTGTCTGAAGCAAAAATCCTTGCAGGAACCCTCATGCCTTCCTTTTCAGTAGGCGGGATTTCCCAGATGTACTCCGAAACCTTGTCTGCCTTGAATTTTCCCATTTTGCTTTTTCACCTCCCCTTGCACCGGAAACCCGGTGTGTCTCTTTAAATGGATTTTTAACCCACTTTCAACAAAAACTATCTGTGCAAACAATTAAAACCATTAATCCCAATTTGGCTTCTTTGCATGGCTACCTTTGTGCAGATAGCTATAGCAAACTGCATTTGTTTTTGAACTATTGAGACAGTTTGCTATATGCAAAAAGCAATTAATTTGTTCAATTATCTATGCTCTTTGCTATATATAATTTCACACAAAAGGGCTCAAAACGCAAATTTTACAGACTGGCATTCAAATCAATTGTTTCAAAAAAACGTTTCAACGGCGAAGGCAACCATTATTTTGAGCTATCAATCAATTCAATACCAGATATTGCCAAAATCGTAAATTTACCAAGATTATTTTGAAATGCCTATTGGGCAGGAAAAAACAATCAGTGAAAATTATGGCGGCATCTCCACAGTTGAACTCAAAAAAGGCATTCTTCAAAGCCGCTATGGCCTTGGAACAATTATTTTAACCAAAGGGGAAAACGCAATCTGGGTGATGAATATAGAGCGGTCGGACGAGGCATTCCTGAAAGTGAAGGAACTTGTTGAAAAAGCAAAGCACTAATTATGTTCAACAATTTCTTTCAATTTGGCTGCAAGCCTGTTAATATTTAATTCACTGAAAAAATCGAGATTTTCTGATTTGTCGTCCTTTAATCGCAAGGTAATCCTGCCAATAACCAACGGATGTGAGCCCGCAAAATTGTTTTTTTTAAAGATCTTATTTCATTAAATGGGATCTTGATTTTTTTCAGGAAAAAAATTTTTGAAATTTCAATCCGTGAACCGTTAATTGAATACCTTGAATAGCTCAAAACAACCCAGAGGACAATAAAAATGAACAACACGCCAAGCAGGGTTAAATTTTCCAGCAAAAAATCATATTTGGCCAAATAAAGCCCAACGCCATAAAATGCGGCATACAAAATTAAAATTACCGCAAAAAACGTGGTTTGCAATTTGTCCCACGAATAAACAACAAACTTTTCCATTTTGCTCACAGCCTGCCGTCAAATGCAGATTATAGCAAACCAAAAAAATAATTCCAAAAATTTTCATGGTTCCTTGCAAAATGCATGCATTTTGCGATGCCTCGCAGAGTTTCACTCTGCAAGGTGCTATCTATCAAACCACAAAATAAATGTAAAATTTTATGTGGTTTGATATAATGCCTTAAAAATCAACCAGTTGTAGGTTGTCAATTTTTCCAAAATGCTTTTTATTCAAGGTAAAAAGCTTCTCGTTTTTTGCCAGGCAAATCCCTGCAATTGTTTCGTCATATTTTCCTATGGGGGTCCCTTTCTTCTTTTGCATTGCTTTTACTTGTACAACGTTGCTTAATTCCATTGAAGTGTAATCATAGATTTTAAATTTTTGCAGCATGAGTTTGCCTTTGTTGATAGAATCTTCCGTTGAAAAATATAGTCCGACTAAAAATTCTTCCGCATTCAAAATCGTGGTTGCAAGAGAATCAAATGTTTCAAGCCACTTGATTTTTTCAATTATTTTTTCATTGCCTTTGGAGAATGCAATTAAAACATCGGTGTCTATGACAACCATAATTTATCAAGCCTTTTATCCCTTAATTTGTCAAGTTTATCTGTTTTTTTCCTGTAGCCTGTAATTGCATTTTCAACTTTTTTTGCTTCCCTTTCGGATAAAAAGCCTGCAAATTCCAAAATGCTTGTTTTCTCCTTGTCCGCAAGCCGCTCAAACAGGTCAGAAAAACTTTCTTCAGTTTTTTTTACTTTAACCAATTTATTATAAACTGTGTCTTTTATAGTCAGTGTTTTCATATTTTTTCACAAAAACATCTGCCCATAAATGTATTTAAACATAATGTTTAAACATTTCTCATTTTTTATAGTAATGCATGATTATTTGGCATATTGCCGCACCATAGAAGATGGTGCACGTATGCGTTGTAAACCAACCGCGAAATCGGTTGACGCTTTAGTGTCCTCTTCGAGGACAGTCCCGCTGCAAGCGGGACAAATTCGTCGCCAGAATTTGCTGGCGGGCGCAAAAGTTTTTTTAAACATCAATCACAACAGTTGCCTTAAATTTTCCTTTCAGTTTTTCAATTTTAAACAAATGCTTTGTGGCCGCCTTGACATCGCTTCGAAGTCGCTTGTCAGGATACTTTATATGCTCTCCAAAACATTTTGCACTTAACCCAAACTCTTTTTCTTTTTTTATTTTTGTTTCAAAGCGCGAAAACACAATTTCCTGCACGTCTTTCACAAAAACAAGCTCTGACAGCCAGCCAAAAAGCAGTTCTTCAAGCGTTGCGGCAGATAGCCGGATTTCCACCTTGGTTTTTGGCCCGATTTTTTTTGTGTCAGCCATTATCTCAAAAAGTGCTTCCGCGGCGTTCTCAAACAGCTCTTCCACTGTTTTCCCGTAAGCCTCAAATGCCGACTCAGCAATTGCCGTGTCCTCCAAAAATAGGTACTTCATCCAAAAACAAGTTTGGTCAAAAAGTATTTAAACAAGTAAAAACATTAATTTATAGACTTTTATGTTAAGCAAACCGTTGCAGGCGGCAATGATTTTTGGAATAGTAATCGTCTCTTTTGCAGCCCTATTGGGGCAGGCGGGGAACTTTTTTTCAAAAGCACAGGGAGCACAAAAAATCACTGGAACAATTGTTTTGGTTGATGATTTTAAATTTGTGACTGATGGTGGAGCGAAATTTGGTCAAACTTTTGTCAAAAGCACTGTTGCACTGCCGGGCACTTCCTGTAGTGTAATGGTTGCCGGCTGTTGTGCCAATTTCGGGGGAGGAGCATCATTTAATACAAGTCTATACATAGGCTCCAACAATTTTCCAGGGACTCTAGGCCAACTGTGCAACTCAGGAAATGCAACCCTTGCTGGCAGTTCAACTTATGAAGTAGGCATGAATTGTGCTTCCATAGATGCAATCAGCAATTTGTCGGTTTCCTATTCATGCACCATATAAAAAAAACGATGCCTAAAAAATTTTCAAAGAATACCCTTTCACCGTTTTTGTAAAAAATGGCGAAGCCAATCTCCCAAAAGACAGCATGGTTTTGCTGAACCAAATAAGGACAATTTCAATCAACGACAGGGCAGTGCAAAAAATTGGTTCAGTAAATTTTCAAACAATGGAAAAAGTTGATGGGGTAATCAAAATAAGCCTTGCATTAAAATGAATTGTCATTCTCGCAGTTCCATTTCCACATGAACGTTTTCCGGCACGTCAACGCGAAGAATCCGCCTTAGCGTTCGCTCGTCGCTTT
>CAYIJY010000113.1:0-3735 GCA_964363785.1 uncultured archaeon | reverse complement strand
CGCGCACCAGCAGTGATAGGCTTGATTGCGTACACAAACCGAGACATTGCAGTGATTCTTTTTACTGGATTAATTCTTTTCTTTATTTTCATATAAAAAGTTTTGAGTCATCATGAAACTAATTGTCACAGAAAAAGCAATCGCAGGCATAAGAATAGCCGCAATTCTTTCAAACGGTTCAGCCCGCCAAGAAAAAGAGGGTGATGCACCAATAATGGTTTTTCAAGACTCAACAGTAGTCCCGCTAAGAGGACATATTGTTGATGTTGATTTCCCAAAATCATACGCTTATTGGCTTGGAACAGACCTAAAAAAACTAGCCAAAGCACCAATCGAATACATTGAAAAAGAAAAAAAAATTATCAACGCGCTAAAAAAAGTGGGAAAAAACGCAACAGAAGTAATCATTGCAACAGACGCAGACAGAGAAGGCGAAAGCATAGGCGTAGAAGCACTCAGATTCATTACAAGCGTCAACCCAAAAATAAAAATCACGCGCGCATACTACTCTGCAATCACAGAAAAAGACATACAACATGCATTCTCAAACCTAACAAACGTAGACTACAATTATGCAGACGCAGCAGACTCACGCCGCGAAATCGACCTAGCATGGGGAGCAGTACTGACAAGATACCTTTCACTTGTCTCAGGGCAGCTTGGAAAAGACTTTTTATCAGCAGGCCGCGTACAAACACCAGTCCTTGCACTCATAGTCAACCGCGAAAAAGAAAGGCTTGCATTCAAGCAGGAAAAATACTGGATAAGCGAAGCATTATTTGAAAAAGACAAAAAAACTTTTTTGGCAGAACACAAAAAAGGAAGATTCCTGGACAAAAAAGAAGCAGAAAAAGTTTTGAATCAAAAAAACCAAAAAGGAATTGTAGAAAAAATTATTCGAAAACAAAAAAACTTAATGCGACCCACACCATTTAACACAACAGATTTTTTACGCGCATCAACTGCAATTGGATTCAGCGCAGGAGAAGCCATGAGCACAGCAGAATACCTCTACCAACAAGGACTGATATCCTACCCAAGAACAGACAACACAGTCTTTACACCAACAATTGACCTTCGGGAAATTTTATTAAAACTGGAAAAAGTACCGCAACTTTCAGATTTAGCTAAAAAAATACTTGCAAAAAAAGAACTAACTCCATCCCGTGGAAAAAAAGAAACAAAAGACCACCCGCCAATTTACCCGGCAAATACAGCAAAAAAAGAAAACCTTACAGAAAAACAATGGAAAATTTATGAGTTAGTTGCAAGGCGCTTTTTGGCAGTCTTAAGTGATGATGCAAAAACAGACAACATGACAGTAAACATCAACCTAGGCGGAGAGCCCTTTTTGGCGCACGGGCAAGTAATTGTAGACCAAGGCTGGAAAGAATTCTACCCATACTCAAAAATCTCTGAAACAATTTTGCCTGAATTAAAAGAAAAAGATTTACTTGACTTAAAAAAACTGGAAGTACTTGAAAAAGAAACACAGCCACCAGCGCGTTATTCACAATCATCACTAATCAAACTAATGGAAGACCTTGGGCTTGGAACAAAAGCAACACGGCACGACATACTTGGAAAGCTTTACTCACGCCACTATATTTCAGGCTTAAAAGCAATTGAACCAAACAAAATTTCCTTTGCAGTAATAGATTCACTTACAAACTACGCAAAAATGGTTACAGAACCAAAAATGACATCAGAACTTGAAGAAGAAATGGATATAGTTGCAGCAGGAAAAAAAACAAAAAAAGAAGTAGTTGACAGTTCCTCACAAAAACTTGAACAAATACTTGACGTTTTGCTTGTGCACAAAAACAGAATTGGCACAGAACTACGAAAAGCACTTTCACAAGACGCAATTTTAGGTGATTGTGCCAAATGCCAAAGCGGAAAACTTAGAAAACTAAAAAGCAAAAACAACAAGTGGTTTTTGGCATGTAACAATTACCCAACTTGCAAAAACACTTACCCATTACCGCAAAAAGGAAAAATAATTCCACTAGAAAAAAAATGCGCTGTGTGCCAAAAGCCAGTAATCAAAATAATCGGGCCAAGATTCAGGTACGAAATGTGCATTGACCCCAATTGCAAAAGCAAAGAAGACTGGAAAAAAAATAAAGAAGAAAAAACGCAAAAAGAAAAAGAAATTAAAAGCTGATAAATATTTGGAACAGGGCTCGATTAGAAACCAAATGGCTTGGTGAGCCTAACCCTGTTCCAAAGTGATGTGATGGTTTATTTATACTTTGATTATATAGGATTGGATCCCCCCGATTTTGGATTCAATATTATTGGAACTATCAAAGTTTATATACATTAACCAGATTTTCATGTACTTTTTTACACATATTCTTTTAATTAAATGTACAAAAAATACAGTATATGCCTTTGATGAAAATTGATGATGAAATACGACTAAAGGTTTTTGAAGCACTTTTACAAGATCACTCAGTGAGTGCAAACATAAGGCAAATCCAAAAACTCACTGGTTTTCACAAAGCCACAATAAAAGCTTCACTTGAATTCCTCAAAAAAAATGGCGTTTTAAAAGGCTTTGGCCCAAAAATTGATTTTAAGAAATTTGGCTACAGCCTTGAAGCAATTGTACTCTGGCAAGTTGACATGTCAAACAAAAAAAAATACCATGAACTATTGGCAGCAGCAAAAAATGACAAAAATTTGTACCGCCTTTCAGAAATAATTGGTTCAAACAACTGGAACCTAATGTCACATCACGTCTACAAGGACGTTGAGTCATACCACAAAGACATTACAAAAAAATATTATGAAAAAATACCAGGATTATTTGAAATAATAAAAGACCGCCAAATTTTTTTTGAAACAGAGCCATTCCACAAAATGAGTTCAAGAACGGAAGCCATAATAGACATAATCAGAAAAGAAAAAGGAGTGCAATAAATGAAAGTAACTTTACGGTTTGACAAGTCAATCCAGGAAAATGCATCCATTTACTTTGAAAAATCAAAAAAAGCAAAGAAAAAACTAGTTGGCCTGGAAAAAGCAATAGGCCAAATGAGTGAAAAAATTTCAAGTGCAGAACAAAAAATAACCACAGGCAAAAAAATCAAAATAGAAAAGAAAAGAGAAAAAAAGTGGTTTGAAAAATTCCATTGGTTTGAATCAAGTGACGACTTTCTGGTTCTTGCTGGCCGCGACGCAAAATCAAACGAAATGCTCATAAAAAAATACTTTGAAAAAGATGACAAGTTTTTCCACGCAGACATTGTTGGAGCAGCACACGTAGTTGCAAAATCAAACGGAAAACAAATTCCAGAAACAACATTAAAAGAAGCTGCACAATTCGCAGCAGTCTTCTGCAAAGCCTGGCAGGAAAAAATGAGCGCAGTTGACGTGTATTCAGCAGACCAAGAACAAGTCACAAAACAAGCCCCAAGCGGAGAAGCAATCAAAACAGGCGCCTTCATGGTTTACGGAAAAAGAGAATGGTACAAAAAAACACCAGTAGAAATCACAATCGGAGCAGACGAACACGGCCGAATTATTTCCGGACCATATAACGCAGTCAAAGAAAAAGTAAAATTCTCATTTGACATCATACCGGGAGATGAGGGAAAAAATAATCTTGGAAAAAAAATGAAAATTTATTTTGAAAAAAAAACAGGCACAGAAATCTCACTTGATGAAATAAACCAAATGCTTCCAGCAGGAGACATGAAAATAAAGCTTAGAAACTGAATTTTTGAG
>CAYIJY010000112.1:0-3746 GCA_964363785.1 uncultured archaeon | reverse complement strand
TGATAATGCTCTTTTATTTTTTGCCTGTCAACTGGCCTTGCACTTTCAAGCCTTTGTTTTGCAACTCTAAGTTTTTCTGCAGAAACAACATCAAGTTCTTTTTTTTCAAGCAACTCGTCCTTTTTGTCAGTATACTCCTTTCTCCTCACCAAAAAATCCTTTCTCTTCACATCAATGGGAATTCTTCTTAAAGCCTCTTCAAATTTTTGTCTATCAAGCCCAGATAATTTCTCCAAGTCTTTTTCACCAAGCTGTGACAACTTATAAGCAAAATCAGAATTATTTGCAATCTGCATTATTTTTTCTTTATCAAGGCTTGAAAAAACTTTTTCAAAATGCTCTTTTGCAAAAACGCCTTTTACTTTCTCAAAATCAGCATCACCAATTGACTCAAGCTTTTGCTTAAGCAACTCATTCTTTTCAATATCCTTAATTGCAAGTTTGTTAGCAAATTTTTTAACTGGCCTTAATACATCTTCTGAGCCTTCATTAGCTAAAACGCTAAGGGACAATAATCCAAAAATAACTAACACAAAAAATAAGCCAAACTTCATTCGAATACTACTTTACTCTTCGCCCTATTTATATTTTACTAATTTGAAATCCTAACCTAGAACGGTTGCGCCCGTTCGTGACGCGTTCTATCTTCGATAGAACTTAATCAGATTAATTATCATAAAAAATCCGGTAAATTTTGCCTTGATTGTCATCCGAAAACAAAAGACTTCCATCAGGCGCTATTTCAAAATCAACAGGCCTTCCATAAACTGTCCCATCTCTAATAAAGCCAGTCAAAAAATCTTCAATAACTAATTTGTTGTTCAATACAATTCTTACAATTTTGTAACCCTTTGGAACACTACTGTTCCACGAACCATGCAAAGCCACAAACAAACTCCCATTATATTCTGCTGGAAATTGTGCTCCGTCATAAAACATTAAACCAAGCGGAGCAGAATGCGCATCAATCAAAACACTTGGCGCAATTGAGGTTTCGCAATCAAACTCGCCTTCAAAAGTTTGGTCACGAACTTTATTTTCATAACAAAAAGGCCAACCATAATGTCCACCACTTTCAATTACATTCACTTCATCCGCAGGCAAATTGTCACCCAAAAGGTCGCGTGAGTTTTCAGTTGCGTACAATTTTCCATCTTCACTAAACTCTAATCCAACTGCATTTCTTGTTCCGCGCGCAAAAACTGTACACTCACCAGTCAACGTACACTCAAGAATAGCAGCAGACCTTTCATCACTACCAACACAAACATTGCAAGTAGAACCAACACTCAAATACAATTTGTCGCCTTTGATTTCAATTGTGCGCGTAAAATGCCCGCCAAATTTTAAACCATCTACAAGAACTTCAAGCGAACTTGCGTCAGCCATTAAATCTCCATCAAGGTCTTTTACTCTAATCAATCTACTTTCTTCTGCAATGTAAACCCAGTCTTGGTAAAACGCAATTCCATGCGGATTATCCAAATTAGAAAGAAATTCAATCACTTCATCCGCTTTGAAATCATTATCTGTGTCCTTTAACACAACAACTTTTCCCTGCCGAGTCAAACTAACAAAAAGATTCCCATTATCATCATACTTTAGAATTCTTGGGCCATTATTTGGACCAGGACTTGCATAGTTACTTGAACCAAGATTTTCTGCAAAAATAGAAACCTTAAAACCTTCAGGCAAAGAAAATCCAGTGACTTCTTCAACATTGTCTTGATTTTCGCTTGGAATAATTTCGGGTTCTTTTGATGGGCGTATGCTCAAAAAACTTGTGACTACAAAAAATGCGATGACTAAAACTAAAAGTACACTTAAAACAAGCAAAATTTTTTTGTCCATAGGAAAATTGTTAATTAAAAGAAAATAAAAACTCTGCATTTTTATTGTTCGCAGTCAAAGCAGCCAGTATGTTGAGAATCATGTTTGAACATTGGCCATTGTGTTTCATTTTCTTGGCCAGTTGTTTCGAAAACGTATATTTTATTTCTTGAAGCTACAATAACTTCATTGTGTCCATCATTATTAAAATCAGTTAAAAGTGGTGAGGATTTTGTTGGAAATAGTGAACGTGGCCAACTATCAACGAGTGTTCCATCTGGATTCCAAGCGTATATTTTTGGAATAGTTGTTCCAATTATAAAATCTGGAAATTCTTGGATCGCAATAATTTCATTTTCATTATCTAAATCAACGTTACCGGTTATGGGTCCTAAGAATCCTTTTGAAAAAGCTCCACCAACTCCAGACAATTGTATAATTTTTGGCCAACCAGAAAGGTTACTTCCATCTACGTTTTTTGCATAAACTAATTGTGTTCCTTGCTGAAAATCCATACCGCCAACTAAAACTTCTAAGTCTTCATTTCCTGTTATGTCTGAAAATGTTGGGTCACCATCAACGCAATCAGTATTTTGAGGCCAACCATTTTTTATTAAACCATTTCCATTTACTAAATAAAGCTTTGAATCTCTTGAACAAATTGCCACTTCTTTAGTTCCATCATGATCAATATCGCCAATTGCGGGTGTTGAAAAAATCAAGTCTGGAGCAGTGAATGGCCATCCATCAGCTGTTGTGCCATCGTAATGAAGTGCTTCAATATTTCCATATATTCCATTCCACCAAACAGAAGTTCCAAAAACAATTTCAGCAAAACCATCATCATCAATGTCACCTATAACTGGAGAGGAACTAAAATCATAGCCTCCCGCACCTTGTATGATGACAGGAAATCCATTTAGGTGGTTTCCATTATATTCAAACGCGTGAACTAGTCCATCGCTTAAAATTACTATTTCTAAATCTCCATCATTATCTAAATCATATATTGCAGGTGTAGAGGATACACAACCTCCTGAATTAAGTAGACGCGGCCAACCTTCTTTAAGGTGCCCATTTTCTTCAAAAACAAATAAACCACCATTTAATCCAGCAACAATTACTTCGTTTATACCATCCACGTCCAAATCAGCAATAGTTGGAGAGCTTGATCTTAAATGTAATAGTTGGTTGCACCAAAAACCAATTTGCTCTGTGAAAACTGGCCAACCATTCACATAACTTCCGTCAGCATTCCAAGCATGAACATACCCATCTCTTGAAAATGCAAAAAGTTCACTCTGTTCATCATTATCAATATCGCCAATATTTAATGAAGGAATTATTTCTTCATTAGTGATGGCAAAACTTGTAGGTAAATTAACTTCAAAAAATACCCTAAGAGTGTCCTTAAATGTTTTTCCATTTTTTGTCAATTTTGCTTGAACTATGTACCATCCTGATTCATTTAAAGTTTCTGGATCAAATAAAGCCAAAACTTCGTTTTGTCCTACTATTGTTATTCCAGTGTTATGCCATTCATTAAGGTTAGATTCTAATGCGTATTCTACAACCAATGATTCATAATCTTCAGGAAAAATTCCACGTATTTCTATTGTATTGTGTACATCTGAAAGAAATCCGCCTTGTGTGGTTATTCCAAAATCCCATGTTTCAGGTGGAGTTAAAATAGAAATTGCCTGCAGTGCATCTATTTTTCCATGTCCTTGTGCTTTTGTAGGATAATCTAAGTCAGTTGCAGAATTTTTTATTATGTTTTTAATTTCATCTGGCGTGTAATTTGGATTTTTTTGTTTCAACAATGCAGCCAGTCCTGCTGCGTGTGGTGTTGCCATACTTGTTCCTGAAATTGCAATATGATTTTCAAGTTCAGGGGTACATTCAAATCCCTCTAA
>CAYIJY010000111.1:0-3798 GCA_964363785.1 uncultured archaeon | reverse complement strand
CTGCCAAATTTTTTTGGTTTTCAAAGTCTTCGAATGGAACAAGCTTTATTTCTGCTGCCTGAACAAGCCTGTCAAAAAGCTCTTTAAGCGCTGTATCATGCAAGCCGGTTTTTTTCTGCAATTCTGGCAAATGCTTTTTGAATTCTTCAACAGAATATTCCGGCGCATAAAAATCATGACCAGAAAACAACAAAGTGACACGCGTAATACCATCTTTTATGAGTGCAGAAAAGAGCACGTTAGCGTCAACAACCAGAATCAAAGAGATCAGCTCTTCAAGAATTTCTTTGAAACAGCATGTTTAACTTTCCTTCCCAAAGAAATAGTATCTTCTTCTGTTAGCGTGCTTTTTGCAAGTTTTTTGTTCATTTCCTCAAGAAACTTTATCCTTTCAAGAATTGCCTTTCTTGCAACAGCACTCCAGTTCATTTCAGGAAACAAAGCCATCTTCAGCTTCAATTCCTCAGGAACAGCCAAAGTAATAGTAGCCATAAAAAAAAATCACCTCTAATATAAACAGTGTTTGCACAGTTTTTAAATATAATAGTTTTGAAAATTGCTTTTGACACATACGAGGAAGATTGTCCAAATGACCAAAAGTTATTTGGCAATACCATTAATTCTGTTAATCAAAAAGTCGTTGGCCAAAAAAATGGCAATGTCTATAACCCAACAAAAAAATAGCCCCGAAGAGATTCGAACTCTTGTCCGCTGCTCCAGAGGCAGCAATCCTTGGCCACTAGACTACGGGGCTTTATACAATATAATTTGATAAATTATCTTTTTAATCTTGTATTAAAAAACTCACCACGAAGGTTTGTACCGCACCACTGCAAGTGGTGCACATATGCGTTGTGAACGGACGCAACCGCTCCTAACTACGGAGCTATAAAAACGCGGGTTTTTCGCTGTTTGCCTAACTAAATTTTCTCCAAAATAGTTTTTAAGGGCTTAGGCTTTCACTTTATTGGTGGTGGTTTTTTCATGCAGAAGATTATGGTTACCGGCGCTTTTGGGTTAATAGGCTCTGAACTTGTCCCATACTTAAGAAAAAAATACGGGCCAGAAAATGTTGTTGCAATGGGCCATAATACAAAGCCCACTGATAAAATGGCAAAAGAAGGGCCTTATGATTTTGTTGATGTGTCAAACAAAAATGAATTCATGGAAAAAGCCAAAAAACACAAAGTTGACACCATTTACCATCTTTCATCAATCTTGTCTGCAGGCGCAGAAAAAAACCCGCAGCTTGCATGGGACGTAAACATGATTGGAACATACAATTGCCTTGAAATCGGCAGGGAACTCTCACTTGAGCGCGTCATAATCCCAAGTTCAATTGCTGCATTCGGGCCTGAAACCCCTCGTGAAAACACTCCAAATGAAACAATACTTCGCCCAACAACAATGTATGGACTGACAAAAGTTGCAAGCGAACTTTTAGGCAACTATTATTACAAAAAATTCAACCTTGATGTCAGGGGACTGCGCTACCCGGGAATAATAGGAAGCGAAGCACCTCCCGGTCCAGGCACAACAGAATACGCAATCCACATTTTTTACGAAGCAATAAAAAACAAGAAATACACCTGCTTTTTGAAAGAAGACACTTACCTGCCAATGATGTACATGCCGGACGCACTCAAGGCAATCACCGACCTTGCAGAAGCACCTGTTTCAAAACTAAAACACCATTCAGACTTTAATGTCAACTCCATCAGCTTCTCCCCAAAAGAGCTTGCTTTAGAAATCAAAAAGCACATTCCAGAATTCAAGATCGACTACAAGCCCGATTTTCGGCAGGCAATTGCAGACAGCTGGCCAAAATCACTTGATGACTCTGCAGCAAGAAAAGAATGGGGATGGAAACCAAAACATGACATCAAAACAATGACAAAAGACATGATTGCAAAACTGGCGCCAAGACTGCTATAAAATCAAACTAGCAAGAAAAATCACAAGTTCCATTTGGAAGCACTCCACTGCAAATACTGCTAGCAGTAGCCCCACCACCATGATAACACTCAGTACAAGTCACCAATTGACTTAAACCTGATTGTTCAGTAGAAGAATTTATTTCAATTCTTTTTAGTTGACTATCACAAACATTAACAGACAACAAAAAAGTGTTATCAGCCAGCACATCAATAACCAATGGAGGCTTGGCAGGATTATCTGAAACAATTTTGCACTCGCGAGTGTCATCACCAAGAATTATTCCTTTCAAAAAAACATTATCCACAGAAATAACAACCGCAGAATCAGTTGTGCTCTTAATTTCATGATCAAGACACGTAATAGAAACATTCGGGGCGTCAACTTCATAGCAAATACCTGAAGTGTTAACGTCATTTAGCAACCTGTACTCTGTACCGGATATCCATCCACCCGCAGGAGTACCGCACTGCGTCAAATAAGCCACATTTCTTGACGAATAACAAGTATAACCACTTGAAGTGGAAGGGGTTGGTTCAAAAAGACACCCAAAAGCAGTGTTATTCACAACAAAGTTCGCAGAAATACATTGAATTAAGTCATTAGAGAGTGAATTGCAAAAAGCATTCGCAGCATTAAAGCTAACCTCAAAAGCAACATTACTAGAAGTATTTGTAATCAGGTAAAGAACAAAAAGGGCAACCAAAACCGCGCCACCAATAATTAACAGCCATTCAAGAGAACCCTGGGCTTTTCGCATAAAAAACATGTTATAAGAAAGAAATTAACTGTTTTTTAACTTTTGTAAAAGAAAAAACAAGCAAATTTTAAATTTAAGCAACCAAAATATAGTAACATGGTCATTTGCCTTATTGCACTTCCAATTCTATTGATACTGGGGTTATTTTCTGCAACGCACAGAAAACTTGCAAACGAAGCAATCAAATGCGCCTTAAACAAAGCTACTTTTCGGCCGTGCGACCGTTCCCTTGAACAAAAACTAAAAAAAATGGTTTTTAGCTCCATAATGAAACACAATGAAAAACTGGCTTTTTTTGCATTTAAAAATTTTGAAAAACTCTCAATAATTTTTGGAGCATTAATGATCCTTAGTTTACTTGGAACAGCATGGGGCCTCTACAATTTTTATGCGTTTGGCAACTGCAATGGCCCGGCAACAAACCAATTCTGCGTATTTAACCCAGAGACATACTCAAGCGGAATAAATCTTTTTGGATTCAGGTTTTTTGAAGTAAAACACACTCCAAGCGAAGTAAAGCCAATAATAACAGCAAGCGCACCTGCAATTGGAAACGAAAACGCTCCAATTAAAATAATTGAAGTGGGATGCTTTACCTGCCCATACACAAAAGCAACAGAGCCGCTTGTAAAAGAGCTTTTGGACAAGCATGGCGAGAACATTTATTTTACTTTTATGTACTTTCCACTGCCAAACCATTCTTACAGTTTTGAAGCCGCAAACAGCGCCGAGTGCGCACGCGAACAGAATAAATTCTGGGAATATAAGGAAAAAATTTTTGAACACCAGCAATCCTGCAATGAAAGCGCCAACACAAGCGAATTAAAAGAAAAATTTTATGCAATCGCAAAAAACATTGGCCTAAACGAAGAACAATTCAATTCATGCGTACAGGAAGGAAAATACAATTCTTTGGTAGAGGAACACAAGCAGCACGGAATAAATGCAGGCATTTACGGGACGCCGACATTTTTTGTGAATGACACCGTGCTTGTTGCACCGCAATCAATAGATGAATTTGAACAAATAATTAATGCAGAATTAAACAATTAAAAAAAAAATGATTGATTACACATAGGTAGGACTTTCAGTGCTAAAATCCA
>CAYIJY010000110.1:0-3810 GCA_964363785.1 uncultured archaeon | reverse complement strand
GAAATTGGTTTTCCATTAAAACACAAGAGCATTCTTGACAACATTGAAAAAACTTATTTTGTGCAGTTAAATCAGTCACGTGCAGATTTTGCTAAACGGCATAAAACTCATGATTTTCAATTTGTCAGGGATTTTGCCGGAGCAGGAAGCATACCTGATTCACATTTTTTGTGGAGTGCACTTGCACGTGGTTTTCCAAGTGCAGCTTCTGCAGAAAAAGCTATTTTGAAAATGTATAGAAAAGGCCACGAAATGCGGCCTGTGCTTGAAAGAATGAATGAAATTAAAAGCAGTCAGTTTAACAAGCATAAAAATGAAGTTGTAGGTCTTTATTTACAGTTTATTGATTATTTGGAAAAGGAAGCTAAATCAGCAAGGGAAAGAAAATGATTAAAGTCAGTGCGCCTGGAAAACTAATGTTTAGCGGAGAGTGGAGTGTTTTAGAGAAAGGAAACCCAGGAATTGTATTTGCGCTCGATAGAAAAACTATTGTGAAAATAGATTATGGCCCAGAGATTGTGCTTGACGCCCCTGAATTCGGAATAAACAAAGTGAAGGCTTTTTTTGACGGAACACAATTACAAGTAAGTGAGTTAAATGAAAAGCAAAGTAAAGATATTGTTTTTTTGCAAAAGAGTTTAGAAGTTAGTTTACTTTTTTTAAGAGAAAAAAAAATTAGGTTAAAGCGATTTGAAATTAAGACTGATTCTAGTCAAATGCAAAAAGAGAAAGTAAAGGTTGGTTTTGGAAGCAGTGCCGCATTGTGTACTGCAGTTGTATTTGGTATTTGTTTGTTTCATGGATTGCGATTAAAAGATATACAAGTGTTTAAGCTTGCAACAATTGCGCATTTTTTAGCACAGGGAAAAATTGGAAGTGGTTTTGATGTTGCTGCAAGCAGTTTTGGCGGAGTGATTTTGTATAAGCGTTTTAATGCAAAGTTTGTTGAAAAAGTCAGTAAAAAAAGTTTGATGATTGCTGTGAAAAGAGACTGGCCTGGATTATACATAAAAAAAATTGGTTTTCCTAAAAATCTAAAGTTTTTGGTTGTTTTTTCTGGAAAAAAAGCTGACACACGTGAACTTGTAAATAAAATGAATGAGTTTAGAGTTAGAGAAATAGAGATTTACGAGAAACTTATGAAAGAGCTAAGCTACATAACTGATGGGTTAAAGGTTGCCTTTAGTAAAAACAACGAGAAAAAGATTGTTGAACTTGTAAAGGAGAACCGAGAAAAATTAAAAGAACTTGGAGTTGTCTCTAAGACTAATTTGGAGACAAGTGAACTAAGAGAGATTATTGAAACTGCTAATGAACTTGGTTTGGCTGCAAAGTTTTGCGGAGCAGGCGGCGGTGACAGTGCGATTGTTGTTTGTTTTGATGAGAAGAAAAAAAAGCTTGCAAGAAAGGCTTTAAACGAGAAAGGATTTACCATAATTGATACAGAGATTGCCTTTGATGGTGTAAAAAATGCCTGAAGACCACACAACCAAGAAAAGAAAGGGCGAGCATTTGGAAATTGTGTTAAATAAAATGGTTCAATTTAAGGAAAAAACTACTGGGCTTGAGGACGTGCAGTTTAAGGACATTGAATTGGTTTACAATGCTTTGCCTGAGATTGATAAGAAAAAGATTGATTTGTCTACAAAGTTTTTGGGTAAAAAGTTTTTTGCACCAGTAATGGTTTCTGGAATGACTGGTGGCGTAAAGGAAGCAACTAAAGTTAACAAGGATATTGCGACTGCGTGCCAGGAACTTGGGCTTGGAATGGGCGTTGGAAGCCAGCGCGCAATGGTTGAGGCTCCAGAGTTAACGCACACTTATTATGTGAGGGATGTTGCGCCGGATATTTTTTTGGCGGGAAATATTGGAGTTGCACAATTGCAGGAGTATGATTCTTCGCAAATTCAAAAAGCAGTGAATGACATTGAAGCTGATGCTTTGGCGATTCATTTGAATGCTGCTCAGGAAGCTGTGCAAAAAGAAGGTGACACTAATTTTTCTGATGCATTAAAACAGATTCAATTGACTAGAAAAAAAATTAAGCAGCCTGTTTACATTAAGGAAGTTGGAAATGGGATTACATTTGAGGTTGCAAAAAAACTTGCAGGCAGTGGCGTTAAAGCAATTGATGTTCAGGGTGCCGGCGGGACTACTTGGGTTGGGGTTGAGGCTTTTCGTGGTAATGAAGAAATTGGCGAGACTTTTTGGGACATTGGAATACCAACAACGATTAGTGTAATGGAATGCAGAAAAGCATTCAAAGGGCCGATTATTGCATCTGGCGGGATTAGAAGTGGACTTGATGCGGTTAAGTGTTTGATGCTTGGAGCGGATTTGGTGTCCATGGCTTATCCTGTTTTGAAGGCACAGAATGCTGGCGGCAGTGTTGGTGTTGAGAATTTTTTGGTGAAGTTCATTGAGGAAATGCGTGTTGGAATGTTTTTGCTTGGCGCAAAAAACATTAAAGAGTTAAAGAAAAAGAAATTTGTGATTAAGGGAAAGACTCTTGACTGGGCTAAACAGAGAAAGTTAAGGAAATGATTAATCAGAATTGTTGTGTATGTCAAACAATGGAAAACAAATTCCTGAAGAAGTCACTATAAAAAGGATTAGGGAGCTTGCACGAGAGATTGCAATTAAAGTAAAAAAATCCAATTTTAACCCTGACGTGGTGGTTGGGATAGAAATTGGCGGTCAACTTTTAGGCAGGCTCATTGCACATGAATTAAAAGTTCCATTGGAAACAGTTATTGTTAGAAGAAAAACAACCAGCTTAATGAGAACAACAATCATGCGAAAGATTGCTAAAACACGCGGCGGGAAAACAATCGGAAAATTTGTAAATATGTTTTCAAATCTTGGCGAACGGCATGTCAAAAGAACGTTTGAAGGAAATGTCCAAGAACAACAAAAAATATTAATTGTAGATGATGGAACAAACACTGGAAAAACAATGGAAACCACAATAAAAATACTTTTACAGAAAGGCGGGCTTAGAGAAAATATAAAAACTGCTTGTGTGAATGCTGAGGGAAAAAAATACAAGCCGAATTTTTATCTTACCACAAAGGCCATTTGGTGGCCATGGTCAACATTCTCAAAGTATTACCCGCAATTTAGGAAGTGGCGGGCAAAGTACAGAATAAAAAAATTAAGATTAACAAGAAAGTAGATTAAGAGTGCAGGAAGGATTCACTCGAAAAGTTAATATAGAATGAACGAGTAATTTTTTTTATGGTTACAAGAACAATTAGAAAAGCAATTAGAAGAGTTGTGCGAAGAAAGGATCCTGTTTCATCAAGTGCCTTTCTTAGAAGGCAAGCAATGACTCAGAATAGTTATAAGTTTGGAAAAAGAATTAAACTTAGCCAAGCAAAGGCAGGAGAAATAATTTTCGTCCAGACTCCAAACCTTTCTTTTGGAATTGTAGGAAGATTTGATGGGAAAAATTATTTGAAACCACTTTTTGTTAAAGAAAGTGGCAATTTGGTTAAGGTAAATACTACACATAAATTATCTGCCAGTATTCCATTAAACTCAAACACGCATATTGCACAAATTAGTTTTGCAATGCGAAAAAGGCCTCTGCCAAAACAATAATTAGTTTTTGTAGTTATCAACTATTTTGTCTAAAACATTTTCTATTTCTGTTAAAGATTTTTGCACTGAGCTTGTGATGCGGTGATTAAAGCCAGATTTGTGGTCGTGTTTGTCTGCGTATGGTGATGTTGCGAAATAGTATTTGAGTTTTTTTCTTTCGATTAATCCAATATCAATCATGCGTTTCAAGTGATAGCGGAGTAATTT
>CAYIJY010000109.1:408-3833 GCA_964363785.1 uncultured archaeon | reverse complement strand
TGGTCCTTCTTTTTCCAAAACCATTTTTACTTTCTCGCCCTTTTTGTAAGTCTTTAAGTCAGTCTTAATTGGAAGTAAAGCAAGTCTGTGTGCAAGCATTTCGTCAAACATTACTGAAGAATTCTCGTAAAAAGTTACATTCTCAATTGCCATGCTCGGAACACTATTCATGATTGTCCTTCTCAAACTATTCACAAACGAAGTGTTTGTATTATTCAAAAATAATTTTACAGAGTTTTCACTTTCACTTATTTTTTTTACATCCATATAAAGACCTCTTTAGTTCTTCTTGCTTCTATGTCTTTTCTTTCTTCTAGTCCCATCATGGGGTATAGGAGTTACATTTTCAATTGATCTAATTCTTAAACCATTTCTAGTCAAACTCAAAATAGCGGCCTCTGCACCCTGTCCTGGGTTCTTTGGCTTTATGCCGCCTTGTCCGCGAACTTTTACTTTAACTTCATTAATTCCTTTTTCTTTTGCTCGATCAGCAACAATCTCTGCAACCTTCATTGCAGCATAAGGGCTTCCTTCTTTATGCTGGCTCTTTACAACCATTCCGCCAGAGCACTTTGCAATTGTCTCTGCGCCAGTCTCATCAGTCAACAAAATAATTGTATTATTCCTTGAAGCATAAATATGCACAACACCCATGTTACTCATTTAACTCTTCCTCCGTAACACTTGCTTCAACGCCTTCGCCATCAGGAACAGCTTCTTCAAATGCTTTCTTTAAGTCAACGGATGCCTGTGGTTTTGGTGGCTCAAGCAACAATGGTTTTTTGAAATAAGAAATCTTGTCACTTTCAGTTGACTTAACAATATAACTTGGTGCAGTCATTTTTCTGCCACCAACAGCAATATGTCCGTGCACAATAAACTGCCTTGCCTGATTAACAGTCTTTGCAAGATTCTTTCTCCAAACAACTGTCTGCAATCTTTTTTCAAGCAACTCATTAATCTGCAAACTCAAAACATCATCAATTGAAGAATTCCTTGGAAGCAAGCCAATTCGTGCAATACTTTCAAATAATTCTTTCTCTGCTTTCTGGCGTGAAGAACCACTTAATGCAAGCAAGTGCCTTGCGTTTTCCCTTTTCTTTCTCAAAAAAGTCTCAAAGCGTCTAAGCTCTTTTTTATTTTTAAGCCCATAGACTTCTAAAAGTTTTTTTTCAGAATCAATACGTCTTTTGTCCCATCTTTTTCTTGGAACACTATATTGTTTTCTTGCTTTTTTAATGTCACCCATAAATCATCACTTCTTTGCTTCCTTTTTTGCAGCTGGCTTTTTCTCAGGAGCCTTTTCAGCTGGCTTTGCTGCTGCAGCTGGTGCTGCACTCTGCTTTGCGTCCTTCTTCATTACCCCAACAACAGGACCTTTACCCCTGTGAGTGCTTCTAGTGCGCTGTCCCCTGACTGGAAGACCCCAAATATGCCGCAAGCCACGATAAGACTTTACTTCATTAAGCCTCTGTAATCCCTGCCTAATAGAAAAATCAAGTTCATTAGTAACAAGATGAATATTTTCACCTGAATCATAATCCTTTTGCCTGTTTACACTCCAAGATGGTACAAAAAACTTTTGTGGAGCAACAATTATTTCTTCAAGTTTTCTTTCCTGTTCTTCAGAAAGTTTTCCAACCAAAGAATCATAAGGCAATCCTGTCTGTGCCTCAAAAACAATTGCAATGTTTCTTGCCATGCGGTGCCCAATTCCCTTTATATGTATCAATGCCCTTGGAATTGTCAATGCGCCATTCAAGTCCTTGCCGGCAATTCTCACAATATACTTTATGTCTGTTTGTTCTGCCATTCTAGATCTTTACTCCCTTTAAGTGCTTGACAATATCTTCATGTGAAGAACTTTTTGAAACGCTAATCTTGTGACTTGTTGGAAACAAGTGCATTACATTGCACCTTTTTTTCTTCATAAAGTCACCTTCAATAATTGCAAAACCCTTTTCCACAGAAATCACTACACACTTTCTTCCTGCATTTCTTCCTTTTGTTTTAATACAGACTCTTCCAACATCAAATACACTCATAAATCATTCACCAACTTTTGGCAAAGCCATCTCAACAAAATTTTTTTCCTTAAAAGAAACATCACTCAAAGAAATCACGCCAGTCTTTATTTTTGCTGCATCCTCAACAACAAGAGTCCTGCATTTAGTGCAAAGAACACCGCCAAAAATAGTGCTTGGCCTTTTCTCTGTCTTTGAAAGCTTTGAAACCTGTACAACTGTTTTTCCATGAGGGACACCATGCAGTTCATGCCCGCATAATCCGCAAGTTCTCTTGCTTGTTTTTCCCTTAAAAAAACTCATGCGGCTTTCTCCGCTTGGAACACGTGTAAACTTTCTTTTCTTTCGTCTTTCACTTGGATTTGGCAATTGCAACACCTTCATTTTTTTTCTGCAAAAACTTCATAATCGGATTAATAATAAACAAACTAAAAAAAAGCGCATTTAACGCATACCAACCAACAAAATTAGTTTGGGAATAAAGTTCAAACCATGTAAAAGGATTAAACATTTCAAGGCTTACTGCAAACCAAGGAATCGGAATAGGTAAATTAAATGTAAGGTGCCCATAAATTTGCCCAAGCAAAAAATACACTGGCAAAAAAACAATCAAAGACACAACCATCATTCTCATAGAATTCTTAGTTATAAAATTCAAAGACTCAAGCATTTCTTTCTCAGCTTCCTCAAGCTCCTTTTTTGCATTAGGGTGAGTGCTTTTCACTAGTTCCTTCATTTTAGCCTGTTTTTTTTTCATGTCCTCCTGATATTTAAGCAGTTCTTTTCTTTTTCCAAACATTTCCTGAACTGCCTGGCTGACTACAACAAGTGCAGCTGCTATTACTGACACTTCCAGCTGAGGATTAAAAAAAACCATCTAAAAATCGCTCCTATTTATTAAAAATAAATCTAGCTTTCCTAAGATAATTCCTAGGCAAATACAATATAAAGCTTCACTTAAACCCATTTTTTTCACCTAAAAAACTGCCCCAAAACAGGGTGTAATTCAATCATTTGCTGCTTTGCAAGCTCTTCATAAAGCCTATAAACAATACCGACAGTAAGCAGTATTCCAGTGCCGCTTCCAAGTGCACCAGTCATGTCAGCAAATCCAGCCAGTAATCCAACCAAGGCCGAACTAATAATTGTAATCGGTGGAATATACTTGTCCAAAATAGTTTTTACCACTCGAGGATCCCTTCTAAATCCCGGAATAAACATTCCACTTTTCTCAAGCTGATTAGACACAGCTTCAGGGCCCTGTCCTGCCATTTCAATCCAAAATTTTCCAAAAATAACGCAAATAACAACCAAAATAAGCACATACAAAAGCCCGTGCAAAACAAGCCCGCCAACACCAATCAATTGAAGACTAATCAAACTCTGGATTGCTTCATTAAA
>CAYIJY010000109.1:0-398 GCA_964363785.1 uncultured archaeon | reverse complement strand
TATCAATTACGTCGCCTGTGATTGGGTCGTATTCTTCATTAAAAATAGTTGGAATAACCGAAAAACCCTTGCTTGAAGCCTGCACAAACAAATTCTCAACAAGCCTTTGAGGAGAAATAACAATTGATGCAAAAAAAATCAAGAACCTTTCAAGGCCCACACCAATAACAGGAATTGCTGAAAGTTTTCCAGTCAAAAGATTTGACCACAACTGCACATTTGCAAACAAAGCAGCAGCCAAAATAACCGGGATGTTTGACACGTACAAAAACTTTACAGGAAACCTTGCCTTGTAACCAGCTCGGCCAACTGCAATTGGAATGTTTATATGCATTCCTTCTGCAAACACAACTGCAAAAAACACTACAAAAGTAAAAACAATTGGCAAAAGATTGTTC
>CAYIJY010000108.1:0-3876 GCA_964363785.1 uncultured archaeon | reverse complement strand
GGTTGCAACATTGCCTGCAATGATTTCAACCCCAAAATCCTTTTTGTACCTTTTTACAGCATCAATAACTTTTACTGAATGCCCATGTGAAGTGTCAACAACAATCGCGTCAACCTCTTTTTCCACAAGAGCTTTAATGCGGTCATCATCTTTTGTGCCAACTGCAGCAGCAACAACAAGACGGCCCTTTTTATCCCGGTTTGCAAGAGGATAATTCTCGCGCTTATGAATATCAGAAAGAGTAATCATTCCAATTAATTCACCATGCTTACCAACAACCAAAAGTTTTTCCACGCGGTTAGAATGCATGATTTCCTTTGCCTTATCCAAATCAATTTTGTGATCAATAGTCACAAGTTTTTTAGTCATTATTTCTGAAAGCTTTTTTTGTGGATTAGATTCAAACTGCATGTCACGGTTAGTCACAATCCCAACGACTTTGTTGTGCTGAACTACAGGAAAACTGCTCACTCCAAAGGTCTTTCTTAAACTTAAAACATCACTCATTGTCTGGTCAGAACTGACTGTAATTGGATTAGTGATTATTCCAAATTCACTGCGCTTTACTTTTTCGACTTCGCTTGCCTGTTCTTCAACAGAAAGATTACGGTGAATAACGCCAATTCCGCCTGACTTTGCCATTTCTCTTGCAGTTGCACTTTCAGTGACAGTGTCCATGGCTGCAGAAACAATTGGAATGTTTAAGGAAATGTTCTTTGAAAAACTGGTTTTTAAAACAGCCTTAGAAGGAGAAACACTTGATTTTGCTGGAACCAGCATGACATCTTCAAACGTCAAGCCAAGTTCAAAAGAATTTGATTTACCCATATTCTACTGGTGCCAAAATTGTTTAAAAACCTATTTTTTTTGCCTTTTACAAAGGATTATAACTTTGGGAGAAAATAGACTAATATGGTGAAAGGAAGGAAGTCAAGTGAAATCCCTTATGAAAAATTAATGGCTGTTAGAAAAAGAAGGGCCTTTGAAGTTGATGAAACGCGCCTAAAAAGACTGAGAAAAGCTGCAACAAATGTAATCCAAAAACAACTTGTAGATTTAAAGTTAAAAGAAATAGAACAATACAAACAATTTGAAGAGTCGCGCAAAAAATTTGAAGGCATACGAGGCTGGCCAACCCACTTAACAAAATTAAAGCTTGAACTTGAATATTTTCTTGCACGCAGGAATTTTTTGGAGTCAAGGCTGGCTATTGTGAAAGGATACTTGGATTTGGCATCCAGTTATGGAAACATCATTAGATTTGTTCCTGAAGAAATTAAGCATTTCCAATCAGAACTAAAAAAAACACTTCCACAAGCACTGGGGGCAGTTGAATGGAGAATCAGGCGCCTGAGTTCAAAATTAGAAAAAACAGCAATCCAATGGACAAAAAACTGATGCAAAAAAAGAAGCAGAAGACGCAAAGTTATACAATCAGCTTAACAGCGCCTGGCTTAATGTTGCAAAAAGTGAAGAGAATTACTGGCGGTTTTGGAACAGTGCTGCAAAAAACAAAGAAGCAGCCTTAATTGCATTTCCAGACTCATTTTTAGAAGAGTTAGCAAGGAGAATACACAATGCAAGGGAAAAAAGAATGTACCTTGAAAAAAATTTACAGTAAAAAAACTAATGGAATTCCTTGATCCTTTTTTTTATGTGCGAGGACTTATTTTTTTCCGGTTCATATGCAGGCATTCTTTTTACATTAAGTGTCAAACCAAGTTTTTTTGCCTCTTCCTCAAGATCTTTTTCTTTCTCCTTCATGTCATAACCCAAGGCCAAAACATCAGGCTTAAACGAAAGCAACGTCTTTTTGTAAAAATCACTCTCAAAACCAACAACAGCCTCATCAACAAACTTTAACGAACCAACAATCTCAACACGCTCATCCTCATTATTCACGGGCTTTTTTCCCTTGAGTCTTTCTACATTCTTGTCAGGCGTAATCACAACAATTAAATGATCACCATGCCTTTTTGCTTCCTTTAAGTATCTGACATGCCCCACGTGCAACAAATCAAAAACCCCAAAAGCCATTACTTTAATCATAAATGACAAAGAAGAGCAAGTTTATATAAAACATTTTTCTACCAACTTATTTAACATGGTTCAATCAAACGAAGAAAAGTACTCAATAATCTCAAGCAACACTGCAGAAATTGTTTTGCCAGAAGAAGTCAAAAACGTCTTAACCACAAAAAAAAATCCAGTAGTTTACTGCGGCTACGAGCCAAGCGGCCCTGTGCACTTAGGCCACTTAGTCACAATCAAAAAACTTGCACAACTAGAACAGGCTGGCTGCAAGGTGGTTATTCTTTTGGCAGACTGGCACGCATACTTAAACCAAAAAGGGACATGGGAAGAAATACGTGCAATTGCAAAAGACTGGGAAAAAACAATCAAAAAACTTGGATTAAAAAACCCGCAATTTGTTTTAGGAAGTTCTTTTGAAAAAAAATCAGAATACTTTGAAGACGTGCTAAAATTATCCATACATACAACTCTTTCCCGCGGCACACGCTCAATGCAGGAAGTCGCACGTGACATTGAACAGGCAAAAATCTCGCAAATAATTTACCCATTAATGCAGGTTGTTGACGTCAAGCACTTAAAAGTAGATTTAATCCAAGCGGGTTTAGAGCAAAGAAAAATTTATATGCTTGGGCGAGAAACACTTTCACTAATTGATTACAAAAACCCGCCAATAATTTTTACTCCGCTAATTAATTCACTTACAGGGCAGGGAAAAATGTCAAGTTCAAAACCAGAGACAATGATTTCAGTCTTGGATTCTGCAGAAGATATTTCCAAAAAAATTTCCAAGGCATATTGCCCTGAAGGAATAATTGAAGCAAACCCAGTTCTTGAAATTTCCAAACTAATTATTTTTCCACACTTTAACAAAATGGAAATTAACCGCCCAGACAAATTTGGCGGCAACAAAACATACAATTCATACACTGAACTTGAAGCGGATTTCTCCCAAAAAAAATTGCACCCAATGGACTTAAAAAAAAGTGTTGGCGAACTCTTAGCTAAAATGCTTGCAAAATAAAAAAACACTCAAAGCCAGCGGTTTTAAATACCAGAAAAGCATTGAATTTTAGGTATGCTTTCAGTCGTAAAAAAATTTGTTGAAAACTCTTTAAGCAAGCCAAACCTTGTGCTTGCTGGAATACTTTTAGTTTTACCATTTGCTTTATTATTTATTTTTGGCCTTTTTTTGGGCTTGCCAATTAACTTTGGCGGACTATTTTTCCAGTTAATCCGAGAAGCAGCACTTTTTATCATTGCAGCAGGATTGCTTTATCTTTTAATTTATTACTTGAAAGGAAATGACGTTAAAGGAAAATTCACAGGAATACTGACTGCATTATCCATTCGTTATGCATTCAACATTGCACTTCTTTTGGTTTCAATAATAATTATCTTTGCAGTCGTTCCAGAGTTCTTTACAGCCATAAGAGAAATAGATCCTTATTCTTTGTCAAATGAAGAAGCAGTCAACGAACTTGGATTAAAAATAGAGCAAATAACAGTCCAAAACGAAGGCGCACTTGCAATCGGCTTTGGCTTAATTCTTCTTTTTGTGCTTGCCTTTATAGCCATGAACCTTTACCTTGTTTATTCAATCATAAAGCACTCATCAAAAGAAAACCCAAGCAGGGCATTTTTTGTATTTATCCTGTTTTTTGTCCTGCAACTGCTTTTATTGGCATTTTTTTGAAAAAGAATTCCTTTAAAAATTTATTTTTAAGGTAAAAATATTAATGGTTCAAGCAAAAGTCAAATGTCCAGAATGCAAGGAAATGATAGAGATCGACATTAATGACGTCGAAGAAAATGACCCATTTGACTGACCAGAATGCTTTGAAC
>CAYIJY010000107.1:0-3895 GCA_964363785.1 uncultured archaeon | reverse complement strand
TTACACTACGCATGAACTGTCACGCCCAGTTCACATGCGAATACATGCGCCACTTTTAGTGGCATGGTAATACATTGTTTCATTTTCTTGCACCTTTTAATCTTCTCAAAACTCTTTGGCGCGGAGCCTCTATTTTATTTCCTAGCCTTCTTGCAATTCTTTCATTTACATATTCACTTCTTGCACTTGATTCAAGTTGTCGTCCTGCACTTCTAAGTCCTGTCCCAAGCCCTGCAAAAATTCCTGCAGAAGTTCCCATTCCTGAACCTGCCAACGCACTTGCCCCAGTGTAAGCTCTTCTTCCTGCACGTTTAAGCAAGTTTGCTCTTTTCAAACCTACATTAAGTCTGGCTTTTTCCGCTAACTTAATTATTTTTGTTTGTGGCATTCCAGCGCGTCTTAATACATGCGCCCTGATTTCTTCTCTGCTTCTTCTCACTTTTCCCATTCAATCACAAACTCTTTAGTTTTTTCCTGTGAACAACGTATTTTGCATAATCAATGTATTCTTTTTCCTTAATCATTTCACGCAAAGGCAATTTTGCTCTTTTTTTTTCAAGTTTATTTGTAACCTTCAAAATAAATGCATCACTTCCTGCACCAGAACCATAACTAACCATCAAAATAGTGTCACCACTCTTTGCAACATCCAAAACTCCAGCCAAGCCAAGCATAGAACTTCCAGAATAAGTATTCCCAATCATTGGAGTAAAAAGCGCGGCATCAAGTTTTTCCCTTTCAATCCCCAAAATCTTTGCAGCTTCAATTGGAAACTTTCCATTAGGTTGATGCGGCACAAAAAAATCAACATCTCTTGCCTTGAGTTTATTTTGCTCCATAATTTTTTTTGCAGCAGAAATCAAGTGCTTAAAATAAGCAGGCTCACCCGTAAACCTTCCGGCATGCTTTGGGAATTCTGCATGCTGCCTTCTCCAAAAATCAGGAGTGTCAGTAGTAAAAGAATAAGTGTCAATAATTTGCGCCAAAACCTCGTTAGGTCTTTTTCCAACAATAAAGCCTGCGCCGCCGCTTGCAGCAGTAAACTCTAAAGCATCATTTGGTCTTCCCTGTGCAGTGTCAGCTCCAATTGCCAAACCATAATCAATCATGTCAGACTCAACCAAACCAGCACACATTTGAATTCCGGCAGTGCCAGCCTTACAAGCAAACTCTAAATCTGCCGCCATCAAATGAGGCCCTGCATTAATTGCATCACAAACAATAGTCGCAGTAGGCTTCACTGCGTAAGGATGTGATTCACTTCCAACGTAAATTGCACCAATTTTTTGAGCATGAATTCCAGACTGCTCTAAAGCCATCCTTGCAGCCTCAACACTAATGCTTGCAGTGTCCTCGTCAAAATTAGCAACAGCTTTTTCCATTACCCCTAAGCCTTTAGAAATTGCTTTTCCATCTTTTCCCCAAACGCGGGCAATTTCCTCAGCAGTAATTCTTAGACGAGGAACGTAAAACCCATAACCAACAATTCCACTCTTCATACTAAATCCATTTTTGTAACCATTAAAAAAGGCTTCGCTAAGGGCAAACTTTACTTCGGCAATCGACGGCTTGACTTGTGGTGTTTCTGAACATAAAAATTATATGTTTGTATTCCACCGACAGCAGTAGCTGATTTGTTCATTACTTTAAACCCATGCATTTCAAAAATTATAAACATGTCTAAACCCAGATTTCCTGTTCCGCGTCCATTTAATTCTAATGGCACAAGATTCAACAGATTTGATGTTTGAAAGTTAATCACGGCTTTTCCTTTTCTTTTTAAAACTCTGTTTAATTCTTTTAAAGCAACACCTATGTCTTGTACATGGGTTTCTCCAAAGTAAGAATACACAAAATCAAAATACCTGGCAGGATAACGAAGCTTTTCAGCATGTCCAACCTTCCAAAAAATATTTTTATGCCCGCGCCAATCTGGTTCTCGCCTCAAACTTAACCCGTGACATTCCACACGTGGATGCAATCTTGAAAGCTCAATAATTGCCTGTCCTTTTAAGCAACCAATATCAAGGACTCTAATTAGTTTTTTTACCTGCACTTTTCTGGATCTGAGACAATTGGTTTGAAATATTTATTTCAAAACCTTTAGAAATTTGGTCAAGAGTTGAATCACGAACATCCCAATTCACATGTTTTTTATCACTTCTTGCAAGTAATTCCTCTTTCCTAAATCTTTTGATTCTACTCGCCAAATCTATGCGATAAAAACTATTGCGAACTACACGAGGTTTTGGCATAAATTAAAAACAGTTTACTTAAAATTTAAAGTTACTTGTTTACATGGTTACAACTTATCATAAACATTTTTTCTATGTCCGATCAAAACAACATAGATACTTTTTCTTTCATATGCTATGTCCACAATTAGCCTATAGTCTCCAACTCTGACTTTGTAGGCTGTTTCTCCAACAAGTTTTTTTACAAACTGTTCTGGTCGCATTCTTATTCTTTCTAAAACAGCTATAATTCTCTTTTGCAATGGTTTTTCCAACTTTTTAAGCTGCTTTAGTGCATTGTCAGAAAAAATTATTTCATACATTTTACAGGCCCAGCTCTTCTTTTACTTGGGAGAGGGTCTTGAATTTTCCTTTTTTTATTTCTTGACGAGCTTCAAGAATTTCTTGTTTTGTTTGTTTAGAAAGCTCCATTGAGTCTTCAAGTAAGTCCCACATTATATCTTCATAACTTTCTTTATCAAAAGATTTCCTTTCTGTAAGTGCTTTTTTTAGTTTTTCACTAACTTGAATAGTTGTTGCCATAGTAAGTATATAAGTAGCTATAGTATTTTTATTATGTTGTATTAGTTGTTATTTATTCATCTCTTCAACTAATTCTTTAGCCCTAGTCACAGACACGTTTTTCTCTTCAACTAATTTAGCTGCAATCTTGTCAACTTGCTCACCTTTCGCGCCAGCAGTAATCGCAATGTTTTTTGAATGCAATTTCATGTGGCCTCTTTGAATTCCTTCAGTAGCCAAAGCCCTCATTGCGGCAAAGTTATTTGCCATGCCAACACAAATAATTGCTTCACCCAATTCTTTTGCAGTTTTAACATTCATTATCTTTAATGCAAGTTTTGCCATTGGATGAGTCCTAGTTGCACCACCAATTATGCCAACAGCCATAGGCATAGTAATCTCGCCAACCAAATTGCCATTTTTGTCTTTCTTGTAATCTGCCAAAGGCTTGTACTTACCTTTGTAAGCAGCAAATGAATGCGCTCCAGCTTCAACTGCACGAAAATCATTTCCCGTTGCAATTACAACCGCGTCAACACCATTCATTATTCCCTTGTTGCTTGTAGTGCATCTAAACACATCATTTTTTGCAAACTCATAAGCATCCAAAATAGCTTCAATTGTCTCTTCACCCAAAACTTCTTTTTTCCACATAGTCTTAGCTGTTGCAAGTCTATGAATTGCCAAGTTAGAAATAATTCGTAAACGAGTTTTTCCGCCAGTCAATTCTTCAAGCATTGGAGAAATCTTTTCACACATAGTGTTAATCGCGTTGGCGCCCATTGCATCCCTGACGTCAACAAGCAAATGAATAATCATCATTGTTTTTTTTCCACTTCCAATTTTTCTGACTTCAATTTTTCTTGCTCCACCACCAAACTTAATCAACATGGAATCCTGTGCATTAGCAAACTCAAGGAGCTCTTTTTGTTTTTTCAAAACAGCCTTCTTTGCCTTTTCAAAATCTTTTACCTGAACAATCTGGATTTGCCCAATCATTATCGGATCAGTAGAACTAGTCGTAAAGCCCTCAGAAAGTTTTGCTGCATTTGAGGCCGCAGCAACAACGCTTGGCTCTTCCAAGACCATTGGGATCAAAACAAGCTTGCCATTTATGTAGAAGTTAGTTGCTATTCCAA
>CAYIJY010000106.1:0-3898 GCA_964363785.1 uncultured archaeon | reverse complement strand
TTGACTCAAACACACTTATGAATATTGCTGCAATAGTTATACCAAAAAGCCCAATTAACAACCAAGGCAACCTATGAAGAATACTTTTAAACAAAGGCACTGCAAGTGTATTCTCGTATTGAAGATGCGCCTTATGAATACCTGCCAAATGCAATACGTCCTCCCTAAGCGCCCGATTAAGAATTGACAATATTTTATCAGTAGGAACAACCCCAACAAGTTTTTTGTTTTTAACAACAGGAACTACTTTGATGTTATGCTTGACTGCCAAGTCAGCAACCTTTTCCTGATCAGCATCAGGTGAAACCGTTATCATACTTGTCCTCATTATTTCCTCCAATTTAGAGCTTTTTGAAGCACCCAAAATACCCTTAATTGAAACAACACCAACTAAAGTTTCGTCCTCCTCAATTACATAAACATAATCAATTGTTTTGAAGCTTTTAAGGTCTTTTTTTAAAAAGTCTAAAACAAATTCTACTGAGTCTTCTTTTCTTGCAAGAGGAACATTAATAATCATTTTTCGTCCAGCAGAATTAATCAGGTATTTCTCGTGAACAACTTCTTCCATAAAAAATCAAACAAGATAATTCATTTTGAAGAATATAACAGTTTTGATAAAAAAAATAACTTACTTTTTACCATTTCCAATATATTTATTCAATATAACCATTGTTAGCCAAGCAATTGGAATAAGAACAAGAATAAAAAGCAAATAAGAAAGTTTCCAATCAACCCCTAATTCCTGCATTATCAAAGTATATTCAGACATTCCACCAATACTTGCAACTAAATTAAGTGGCAAAAATACAATGTTTATTATGGCTAAAGTTTTCAACAACACATTCATGTTATTATTGATAATTGTCCCACGAGCATCCATTAAACCAGACAAAACAGTACTATATATCTGTGCCTGCCTGGCACATTGTGCATTCTCCAAAATAATATCTTCAAGCAAATCTGTCTGTTGTTTTGAAAAACCCTGCTTCTCAGTATTGGATCGAAGCTTTGACAACACAGCCCCATTTGCCTCAATGGCATTTTGGTAATAAATAAGGCTTTCACTAATGTCAAACATTTGCAGCAAATAACGGTTCTCCATAGAAGAACTTATTTTTGATTGCAATTCAGCAGTTGTTTGATTTATTGTTTTTAGTTGACTCAAATACTGGCGAATAGTATAAAAAAAATACTTTAAAATAACATCAATAAGAGAGTTAACATTTTGAAACTCCTTTGAAGAAAATGGACTCAAATCAGCCGCAATTATCATAGTCAAAGTATTTTTTTGGAGAAAAAAGGCTGTCGAAGAAACGCCAAACCGTAATTCCTGCCCTACTGAAATCTTGGTTGGATTTTTCCAAATTACAAAGACACGATCCTGCGTAAATTCTATACGTGATATTTCATCCTTATCAAAAGCAGAATCAAGATCATAACGGTCAATATTTAAGGTTTTCAAAATTTCTTGTTTTTCAAGTTCATGAGGGAAAGTAAAAAAACAAACATCACCCGCCCCAGTACTGCTTGCAACAAGCACACCATCAACGATCTTGAAATAAGATTTCATGAAAAAAAACCAGAATTTTTTTAATTGAAATATATACAATAGGCTCATATAAATATTTTACTAAAGTGATAAAGTGACTCGCGCGATTTTCTCGTGCAGCATCATTCCTTCAATGGTTTTAACGTTTTTTAAGTTTAAAATAAAACTGTTTCCACCACATATTTTCTTTATTTTGAAAATGCCCACAATCAGAAAATGCATTGTCCAGTAACAGAGTGTAAAAGAAAAAATAATTATCTTCTTCTAATTTTAGGGGTTATTCTTCTTTTAGAAACAGGTTTTCTTGGCCTTATCTTAGTGCGCACTTTAGCGCGAACAGTTTTTCTCTGAACATCAACTTCTATATCCATGCCAATGTTGGATTCTGAAACTAGTTTATACCCCAAATGCTTAACTAAAAACCAACCCAGGGTTTTGTTTGTTGTAATCCTAATTTTTTTGACTTTAAGCTTTTTAAGATACCCTTCAGATAACCTGTGGAGCATATTTGTAAGCTTTCTACGTTCAGCTCTTGGAAGACTTTCATCGACAAAAAAGTGGTCTCCCCCAAAAGTCTCTTCATATTTAAAGCCAGTTTGTTTTGCAAGGTTTTCACCATTTACAGAATTTAGTGTAAACGAAAAGCTATTTGGAGGCACACTGCGGACCTCAAACACATATTTTTTACCTATTGGTTTTGTAAAAACAACTGACAATTTGACTCACCTACTCGCACTAAATAATTTCCACATTGAATTAATTAATGAATAACCTTAAATTTATCCTTTTGCCTTTAAACTATAGGCCCTAAAAATGAAAGAATGGCAAAGGCACTCCCTGATTATTTTTGCAATAATAGTTTTTTTGGCAATCAATTTCATGCCGCTTGATTTTTCAGCGCAGGCAAAAAGCGTACTTGCAATAACAGCAGTAGCCATGATTTTGTGGGTAAGTGAAGTAATACCACTTCATGCTACTGCACTTTTAGTTGCACTTTTGTTGGTTGTCTTTGGAGGTTTTTCAGCAGAGAAAGTCTTTGCACAATTTTTTGACAAAGTAGTCGTGCTTGTGCTTGGCGGGTTTGTCCTGGCAGTCGCATTAAGCAAGCACAAATTGGATGAGTACATTGCATACAAAACACTCGGAAAACTTGGAAAAAAACCACAAAACATTTTACTTGGAATGCTTGCAGTCACAGCCTTTTTGTCAATGTGGATGAGCAATTCCGCGTCAGCCGCAATAGCCATGCCAATCGCGTTAGTAATAATAATGCAAAACAAGCTAAAGCCATTTGAATCAAAATTCGCAAAATCAATGGTATTGGCAGTCGCGTATGGCGCAACAATCGGCGGCATAGGCACAATAATCGGCAGCACGCCAAATGTTTTGGCGCAAAAATTTTTGACAGAACAAGGAGTGCAGTTTGGATTTGTGGAATGGCTTGTCCGAGGCTTCCCATTCATGATAGCATTAATTTTAATTTCATGGGTAGTGCTAAAAAAAATATTCAAGCCGGAATTAAATTCAATTGAAGTGCCAACCCACACACATGCATTTACCGCAGAGCAAAAAAAAGTCGCGTTGATTTTTCTTTTGACAGTAGGGCTTTGGATTACAGAAAGCATACACGGAATCCATAATAGCATAATAGCATTAGTGCCAATAATCCTGCTTTATGCATTCAAGCTTGTCAACACCAGTGACTTTCACAAAATAAGCTGGGGCACACTAATACTCATTGGAGGCGGGATAGCAATTGGAATGGCAATAGACCAATCAAACATTGACTCCAACTTGACTGGCTTTTTAGGCTCAATACTTTCAAACCACCCGTTAATCACAATAATCCTGTTGCTTGGAGTAGTTGGCATAATGCTTACAAGTTTTTTAAGCAACACAGCAGCATCAGCAGTCCTGATACCAATAATTACAAGCCTTTCAATCACACTTGGAATAGACATGACAAACCTGGTCGTTGCAGGGGCAATTGGAGTAAGCATGGATTTTATGCTCCCAATGGGGACGCCGCCTTCAGCATTGGCATGCTCAAGCGGTTATGCCAATTCAAAAGACTTACTAAAAGCAGGAATAATAATTTCAATCCTTGGGGCAGTCTTATTGGCCTTATTTTCATTAATCTGGTGAAAACTAAACCAGCTGATTTTCTTTGGCAAAACGCTAAGTTTTTATGAGTTAAACAATACAATCAAATCAACATGATTGGAATAATCGGGGCAATGGATGAAGAAATAAAATTATTTCAAAAAAACATGAACAGGTTTAAGGAAAATAAAATTGCCAACTTAAAATTCATTGAAGGAACTATTTTTGGAAAAAAAGTTTTAG
>CAYIJY010000105.1:0-3920 GCA_964363785.1 uncultured archaeon | reverse complement strand
AAACAACCAACAACCAAACTGCCCCTGCGTAACATTCGACAATCAAAAAAACATTTTAGTTAACGGACAAAAATACTTCCCAATCGGATTTTGGGCATTTTGGAACGGATTAAACCCAGCTGACTGGATCCCATACGTGTCAAACTTTAACACAATTGAAAACGGGCTTTACCCAGCATTTCCACAACAAACTTTACAAACATTTAACCAAAAAATGATTGCTGAACTGGTTGGAGATCCAAACTATGTTCCACAATACCTCCCTAACTCAAACATCATGATGTGGGAAGCAAATTTTGAAACACCAATATCAAGCCAAAACGACATTCAGTCATTACAAAACCTTGTTTCTTCAATAAAAAATCTTGACGTATGCAAAAGACCAGTTTTATTTACGCCGGGCGCAATACAAGTTGCAGATAACCAATTAGAAAATATTCAATCAATAATTGACGCAGCAATAATACAAAACGGGTATTATGTTCCGCACTTTGCATTACGAGGAGCAGGAGAAGCCATGCAGCAAGCAACCCAGCAAATGGGAAACAAAACAATTATCTCTAATTTACAAATAGAAGGATATCAGCCAAACAGATACAGATTAAAATCCAGAGAACCAACTTTTGACGAACTTCGAGTGCAGGCATACGACTCAATAAATAATGGTGCAAAAGGAATTCTATTTTGGCCTTACGACAAAGGAGCAAATGATACTTCTCAGTATGGCTTTCAAGAAATAATAAATTCCAGATACGATGTACGCGAATCCCCAGACAATTATTCAAACATACAGCGCATTGCAAGAGACCTAAAAAACCACACAAACATATTTTTCTCCCCCCAAACAACCACAGTTAATGCCGCAACAAACACTTCAGACATTAAATGCAAAACATGGGACGTAAACAGCCAAAAAACAATTATCTGTGTAAATATAGGCCAAACCCAATCACCATACTTTGAATACACAGGAGGATATTTGCCAAGAATAAAAGCCCAAGCCCACACAACAGACAACAGATTATACCCCCCAAACTTTAGTGAAAATGCATTTGAAAACATAGAATTAAACCCAAACATATTTGCAATGCAGAATGTATCAATCAGCGTAGTCAGTGGCCATGGAGACTTTATTACAGAAATACACAATCAAAACAAAATAATTGACAAAATTTCAATTTATTTTGGAGGCGCACCAAGCGGCGCAACATTTACATACGCAATTTATTCTGACGACATACGAGACGACACACCACATACAAGAGTATTTATGTCAACACCAACTGCAGTGCCAACAGAACCAGGCACATATGAATTTCCAGTACAGCCAAATGTTACTGTTGAACACACAAAAAGTTACTACCTGTTGATAAAAGGAAACACAAATGGAATAATTATTCAGGAGCAAGACGGAAGAATATGGAATGGAATAAGAGACGGAGCAAGAATAATTGACTCAATACCAAGCACAGGCACATATGAACCATTAAATGGACCGATACAATTAGAACAATCATTTCCTGCACTTTACGTTGGAAAAACAGTTAACGCACAAATACAAATTTCAGGAAATACTTCAACAAGTTATTGCGTTGAGAAAGACGACTCAGGAAACTGTTCAAACGAAACAATGTCAGGCAACACAATTAATGACACATTTGAGCCTTATGCAGTACACATTTACCATTTAGGCAACTAAGTTAAAATCCTGTAAAAAAAAACCAAAAAAGCAAGTGGAAAGAAAACTATTGCCCAAACCAAACCATTCCACGCCAAAACTTTTGAGCCATCAAGCGGAAAAATTGGAATCATGTTAAAAAAACCAAGAAAAAAATTAATTGAAGCTGCACTTAAAAAAAGCCTTGAAAAAAAAGCACCATCAAATAAAAGCCCAAGAAAAATAAACAAAACACCAAGCACAACATTGGTCGCTGGCCCGGCTAGAGAAATCAAGCCATTTTGTTTTCTTGAAACATGATCAAAAATGTAAACTGCACCTGGAGCTGCAAATAGAAATGGCCTGCCAATAAGACCAGTAACAATTGGCAAAATAATTGCAAGAATCAAGCCAGTAGACCACATGCGAAATTCTGCATGAGCCCCATAACGGATAGCCACATACTTATGAGCCAATTCATGCAAAATAAACCCGCTTCCAACACCCAAAGCAGCAATTGGCAAAGCCTCAAAAAAAGAGTATAAATTCAAAAAATTTTCACTTAAAACAAGCGAAAACGCCAAAGTAATTGTACCCCAGCTTACCAACAAGTCAAAATGCTCTCTTTCCATTAAAAATCACTCAAAGTTTGATTATATTTAGAATACCACAAACAATAAAAAAACCAGCATTTCGACAATCAACGAAATGATTTAAGTTTGTTTTTGCCCATTAATTTAGTCAGATGCAAAAAAAAGGGTTCTTTACAACATTAATTCTATTGGCAAGCATAAGTCTTGCAATCACACTAGTTTTAGCAAAAAATGAATTTAAACAAGAAAAACAACAAACTACACTTTTGCTTTTAGAAATAGAAAAATCATTCTTCAAAAGAGCCGAAATAGAAAACAATATTGACCAACTGATATCAAAAACAATGGAAAAAGAAATACAAAATAAAAACTTTGACCCGCAAAAAATACGAGAAAAAATTGCACAAAAAGTAACCACATACATAAAAGAACTGGAAGAAAAAAAACCAAATACAATCTTTTACTTTGAAAAAAACCTTGAACAAACCACTCCAACTGAAAAACTTTTTGAAGAAGCAAGCAAAGTAATTGTCTTTACAGACAAAAAAATACTTTACGCACAATTCATTTACACTGGCGGAAATGAAAACAATTCATTCAAATCAAAAATCACTTACGGAAATTTTTCTGCCTTCTTTGAACTTCCAAAAAATTACACTTTAACAATCACAAAGGTTTTTCCATGAACACATTTGAATTCATTGCAGCAATTTCAGTGATTTTACTAATAAGCATTGCTTTTGCAGCAACCATAAACCAAATGCAAAACCTTGCACAAAAAACAACAAACAATTTTGAAGCAAAACTACAGGCAGAAAAATGCGCCGCAATAATTGACTCATTTTATGCGAACTCCGGAGGTGAATTCAAAAAACTAGATTTTTTGTGCCACACGCAAAATGAAAAAATTATCTCGGAAAAAAATAACACACTAAAAACAGCAGGCACAATAGCCCCGCAAAAAAGTATTGTGAATTCAACCGAAGGAACCTCAATCAGCGTCGAGGTGCAGAACCATTATGAAAAATAAAGGAATTATTTTTACAAGCAGCATAATGACCATTTTAATTATTTTTATTGCCTTGTCTTATTTACTGCTTTTTCAAATCAATAATTTTGCAAAAAAGACAATCGAAATAGAAAATGAAAGTGAATTCCAAAGAACTGCAGTTTTTATTGTTGACTCAATGATAAAAAATTCAAATGAAAAAAACCCAAGCCTAGGCTCCGCATTTTTGAATAAAAACCTAAAAAGAACAGAAAACAACATAATTGACTTTGAACTACTCAAAAATGCAAACAGCACAGAACAAAGCACACAGGCACAAATAACCAAAATTCAATTAAAATACAAAAACAAGGAAAATGAAATAATTTTTGACTCAAACAACTTACTATTTGACAGATGCCTCGAAGTGCAAAGATTTATCCTAATAAAAAAACTTTTTCAAGAAAAAGCACTGCTTGTGGTGACAATCTGCAATGAAAAATAAAGGCTTTAGTCACGCAATAGAACTTGCAATAGCAATTGCAGCTTTTTTCATAATAATTTCTGCAATCACTCCGCCTGAAACCAAGCTTTATGATGAAATAATTATTTCACAAAAAATGCATGACATTCTTTTGGTGTGGGCAAAAGAAAATTTAACCAATGAAAAAGAAATGCAAAG
>CAYIJY010000104.1:0-3941 GCA_964363785.1 uncultured archaeon | reverse complement strand
AGTTGGGACAAGTATTTTATGAGTGTTGCAAAAACTGTTGCAGGCAGGAGCAATTGCGTGAAAAGAAAAGTCGCAGCAATTGTTGTAAAAGACAAGAGAATTATTTCAACTGGTTATAATGGCACTCCGCGCGGAGTAAAGAATTGCAATGAGGGCGGTTGTCCGCGCTGCAATAGTTTTGCGGAGTCTGGAACAAAACTTGATGAATGCATTTGTTCACATGGAGAAGAAAATGCGATTGTTCAGGCATCTTATCATGGAGTAGCTTTAGCTGGGTCAACTCTTTACACTACTTTTTGCCCGTGCCTTTTGTGTGCAAAGTTAATTATTAATGCCGGGATAAAGAAAGTTGTTTACAGTGCAGAGTATGAAGTCAGTGAGACTGCAAAAAGAATTTTGGTTGAAGCACAAGTAGAGTTAGTTCAGTTTGGAGAGTAAAAGTCAAGTTTAAATATTATTATGCACTAATAACATTATATAGTGTTAAAATATGAAAACTGTTACCCTAAAAGAAGAAGCTTACAATAAGCTTTCAAGCCTTAAGGAAAAGAATGAAAGCTTTAGTGATACTGTAGAAAGGCTTTATGAAAAGGCAAATCCTTCAATTGAACGTTTTTTTGGAATATGGAAAAATAAAGGCTTTGAAAAACCAATTAATGACTGGAAGAAAATAAAGGAAAAAGACAAAGAACTTTTTATTAAAAAAATGTCAGAATTGGGGTCTAGATGATTATACTTGACTCTAATTTTATAATTGATTATATTAAAGGAAAAGAATCTGCAAAAAAAATTTATGAAATTATTTCAAAAGAAGACCTTATTTACACAACAATTTTTAATTTCCAAGAAGTAACTTTCCTGCCAATTGAAAAGGATGATGATAAAAATCTGGTAGAAATAAACAGTTT
This sequence comes from uncultured archaeon, assembly GCA_964363785.1. Lineage (GTDB taxonomy): Archaea > Iainarchaeota > Iainarchaeia > Iainarchaeales > GW2011-AR10 > JACQJF01. The sequence continues at coordinate 3,033 of CAYIJY010000104.1, read as the reverse complement.
TTTTGAAAAACTTAAAATTCTTTACCCTACAAAAAGTTCCATGATCATTTCAAACAGGATAATTTCTTATCTAAAGAAAAAAGGAAGCCTAATCGGAATTATGGATTGCCTTATTGCAGGAATTACAATTGAACAAAATGCAAAACTTTTAACATTTAACAAAAAAGACTTCAAAAGAATACCAAATCTAGTTATTTATGAAGATTGAATTATTACAAAAAACTGCGATTAAACATGCCTGGCGCCTTTTATCAGTGTGAAAAATGTAAAAAAGAAATTCGAGTCGGTTATCCTTCTTATGCTGTGCAGTTTGCTGCGTCAAAGCGCGGAGCAAGTGAAAAAGAAATAATTAATGATTTTTTTGAATTTAATAAACACATTTTTAGAGAATTGCCAGAAAAATGCCCACAATGTGGAGCAGAAAAAGTAAAATTTAAAATGACTAGAGAAATTGATTAGAAGTTAAGATTTTTCTACAAATTGTTTTGAGCCAAATGATTTGTATTCTGGTATTGATTTTTTTTGTAGTTCTTCGTTTAAGCGTCTGAGTTTTTTTATGTCTCGGCGATTGTTTCTGCCTTCTCTTGCGCGAAGCATTACGACTGCGCCGACTTTTCTTTTTTCATCAGCAAGGCGCTCAGAATCCCAGCCACCTATGCGAAATTCAAATGGAATAATTGCAATAACAACTTCTTTCAGTTTTTCAAAAAGTGAAGGTTCTTCAAGTGACATTTTTTATACCCCTTTTTTAAAAGAAAGATAAGCAAACTTAATTAACCTTTCTCTTTTGGCGGTCTTTTCTTAAATGTAAATTATTAAATTTCCAAAAATAATTGTTTGCCTTTTGTTTAATCAATAACTCCAATTACTCTACATGGTGCTCCATCACCATTTTTAATTTTTAAAGGAAGCACGTAGCAGTGAAATCTCTTTCCTGCTAATTTCTTTAAATTAACTAAATTTTCAACAATGAGAATATCATGCTTAAAGAATAATTTGTGTAAAGTATATGGCTCGTTATCAGGAGTAGGAGCATCTAATCCGACCATATTTATCTTTTTATGAACCAATTCCTGTGCTGTTTTTGGAGTTAACACAGGATTGTTATCAAAATAATCCTTTTCATAAACTTTATTGCTGTGCGAGGTTAAGAAAAAAACTATATCTCCTTTTCTTACTGAATCCAAATTCGCTTCAATTTCTTTCTGCCCCCTCACATCCAAAACTATGCCAGTACCAACAAATCTTTCGATTGGATAATCGCTTAATGTTTTTCCATGAGCAACCATATGAGATGGAGCATCAATGTGTGTAGAAAAATGAGAATGAAAAGTTAAAACCTTTTTAGCTATAGTATCTTTCTCAACAGTAGAAAACTGTTTAATTACAATTTCAGGATCACCCTTCCAATTAGGTGTTTTAGCATCGATGGAAAGAGTCAAATCAAGTATCATATTACTTACAGAAAAACTACATTAAATATATAATTAATTGGTTAGTTGTTGCCTCGAAAAATAATAATAAAGCTTTAATTTCTACATAACACATTCCAACTTTGCCCCATAACTGTATTTATAAACAATGCGTGAATTATATTTCATATGAACATTATTCTTACAGAAAAACCATATCACTTATGCTTTGAGACTTTAGCTAGTGATTTAAGGGTCAAAATAATTGATAATTTGTCAAAAAAATCAATGTCTGTAAGTGAGCTTTCTCAGGCTGTAAATGCTGAAAGAAGCAATGTTTCGCATTCTTTAAAGATGCTTAAGGACTGCAGTTATGTCAAGGCAGAAAAAAATGGAAAGGAAATGATTTACTCTATTATCCCGGGAGTAATGGATGGATTTAGTTCGCATAATGAAGGCCTGTTTAAACCAATTGACAAGCATATGGAGTGCTTTTGCAATAACGATTGTAAGAAATTAAAGAACTAGGTTGATTTTTATGAAAGAAACTTTACTTGAGATTAAGAATTTGCATGCAAAAATAGAAGATAAAGAAATACTACATGGAATAGACTTGACCATAAACAAGGGCGAAGTTCATGCAATTATGGGCCCAAATGGCTCAGGAAAAAGCACTTTAGCAAGTGTCTTAATGGGGCACCCAAAGTTTACAATTACACAAGGCAACATAAAGTTTTTTGGAAAAGAATTAAACGAACTGGCGCCTGATGAGCGTGCAAGAATGGGTTTGTTTTTGTCTTTTCAATATCCATTTGAAATTGCAGGACTTGGCTTTACAAAATTTTTATACCAATCTTACAAAGCAACTCACCCAGAAGACAAAGTGAGCATACTTGAGTTTAGCAAAAGGATTCAGGAGTCTTTGACTGAATTAAAGATGAATCCTGAGTTTGCAAAAAGGGAATTAAATGTTGGTTTTTCCGGCGGAGAAAAAAAGCGCGCGGAGATTTTGCAATTGTTAATGTTAAAGCCAAAGTTAGCTATTTTGGATGAAACTGATTCGGGTTTAGACATTGATTCTTTGAAAATTGTTTCGCAAGCAGTGCAGAAATTGCGCGGCCCGGAATTTTCTTCTTTAGTTATTACACATTACAAAAGAATTTTGAATTACTTGAATCCGGATTTTGTTCATGTATTAGTTAATGGAAAGATTGTTGAGTCAGGTTCTCATGAGCTTGCTGATCGTTTGGAGCAAAAGGGTTATGCCTGGCTTGAAGAAAAAGTGAGTGCAAAGGTGTAAACAAAATGGTTAAAGACAGAACAAAAGAAAGGAGCTTGACGCAAATTGATTATGCGAAGTATGACTTTCGTTCTGGCACTGAAGAATATGATTTAATTTTTGATAAAGGTTTGAATGAAAAAACTGTTAGACAAATTTCTAAAATAAAAAATGAGCCTTCTTGGATGCTTGAGTTTAGGTTAAAGGCACTTGACATTTTTTTTAAAAAACCATTGCCTACTTGGGGCGCTGATCTTTCTTCGATTAATTTTGATGAAATAATTTATTACATGAGGTCTTCTCAGGCAAACCAAACTAGTTGGGATGATGTTCCACAAGACA
>CAYIJY010000103.1:0-3961 GCA_964363785.1 uncultured archaeon | reverse complement strand
TGACATACACTCCCTTCTGTGTCATGGCAGCAATGCCCCATGAATCGTATCCTCTGTACTCTAGTTTTTTGAGTCCGCTAAATGCCTTAAACGGAGCATTGATATTTGACAGTACACCTACGATTCCACACATTCAAAAAATACCTTTTTATGCTTTTAAAGCTGTTTTAAAGCTCTTTTTAAAAGAATTGTCTGGCTAAAATATTATAAACGACATTGGGTCATTAATCGAACTTTTTAAGCAAAAAACGTGTTTTTTTATGGAATTAAGTGAATTTGTTGGAAGGCCATGCAAGAGTCATCTTGCATTTGAGTTTTTGCCTAAACATGAGGCTAATTTAGACCTTGAAAAAACTTCAAGCAAACTAAAAAAAATGGGCATAGAAATAGAGTTTGAAACACCAGTTTTTGTGTCTTTAAAGGTTGGCGGGAAAAGCGTGAGTGTCTTTAAGAGCGGCAAAATAATGGTTAAAGAAACCCGCGAAGAAGCGCCTGCACGAAAAATAGCTGAAAAACTAGTGAAAGAAATTTACTAAATGAAAAGCATAATGCTTTTAAAAGAGTTAAAACTATTGGTTATGTGGTAAACAATGATTGATTATGTTTTTGCATTCAGGCGTCCTTTTAGTGACTTAAAAACCGCATTGATTTCTTTTGTAATTGGCTTTTTGGGCGTGTTTACTTTTGGGCTTACAAATATTATTTTGAATGGCTTTGTCCTTGAAGCAACTAAAACTCAGTTGCATGGCAGAAGCGATTTGCCGCATTGGTCTGGACAAAATCTTGTTCGCTTTTTTGTAAATGGATTAAAAGTAGTGGCTGTTGAGTTTGTTTATTATTTGCCGGCAACTTTTATAACTTTGATTGCTTTGGGGTCACTTATTTTTAGCATGTTTTCTGTGCTTTTTCTTGGAGCCCCATTTGATCCACTGGTTGTTTCAAGTACAATTATTTCAAGTGCAGTTTTTTTGTTTATTGCATTTATTTTTTTTGTGATTGGAAGAATGCTTTCTTTGATGGCAATAGTTAATATGGCTGAAGAGGATAAACTTTCTGCAGCTTTTGACTTAAGAGTAGTTTTGAGGAAAGTTTTGAATGGCTTGTGTTTGAAGTCTTTTATTGTAAGCATTGCTTATTTTTTCATTATCTTTTTTGTGTTTTTAGTGTTAAGCATTATCACCCTTGGATTGCTTGGGTTTTTGCTTGGAGCAGGCATATTTGTTTACGCTTATAATTTAAGTGTTTACACTTTTATGGCTGAGACTTACATTGAAGCACATTAAAAAAACGGCTGGCTCCGTTTACACGCCATATATGCATCATCTTCGATGATGCAGTAATTTTAATTTACATTGCTATAAAAATTTTTAAAGCACTATTTTTTTAGTGATTTGAATGGGTTCTTTAAGACTTGGAAAAATACTTGGCATTTCAGTTGAGCTACACAGCACGTTTGTCTTGATGATGGTTTTGTTTGTCCTGATACTTGCTGTTTTTGACCCACAGAATCTTTTGCAGACAATTGGTTTTGTCTTGCTTTTATTTGTGTCAGTTTTTATCCATGAATTATTTCATTCAATAACTGCGATTGTTAAGGGCGTAAAGGTAACTAAAATCACATTGCTTCCAATTGGTGGTTTGTCTGTTGCGGATGAATTGCCGCAAAAACCAATGGATGAGTTTTTGATTGCTTTGGCTGGGCCTGCGTTTAATTTTATTGTGGTTGCCGCAGTGCTTGTGATTGCACAGTTTTTTCCACAAGCTTGGCCTGGAAATATTTTTTTTGACCCAAATGTTTCTGAAGAGGTGATTGGGCAGACAATTTTTTCTTATCCTTTGTTTGCAGTGTTTTGGGTGAACTTGATTTTGGGTGCATTTAATTTGTTTGTGCCTGCCTTGCCGCTTGATGGCGGGCGAGTGTTGCGTGCATTGCTTGCAACCAGGCTTGGTTTTAACAAGGCAACGCAGATAGCTTCGGGTTTAAGTAAAATAATTTCTGGAGTGTTGTTTTTGCTTGGTTTTTTTACTGGTAACTTGATTTTGGTTCTTGTTGCTGTTTTTGTTTTTTTGGGTGCAAATCAGGAAAATGAAATGGTGTCAATCAAAGAGTCTCTTTCTGGTTTGAATTTAAGGGATGTTGTAAGCAATAGAAAGTTCAGGTTAAATCCAGAAATTACTGTCAAAGAGGCTTTTTCGAAAATGCTTGAAAAAAAATCAACTCAACTTTTGGTTGATATGCATGAATTGTCTTTTGTGACTATTGACATGCTTTCAAAAATAAGGAAAAGTGAACAGGATTTTGTCAAGATTTCTGAGTTAGCCAAACCAGTAAAGTCAATTAGTGCAAGTGTTTTGCCAGAGAGGGCTTTTTCTTTAATGCTTTCAAAAAACATGCCTTATTTGATTGTAAAGGAAAAGGATAAAATTTTAGGAAGTATTTCTGCACAAGACTTGCAAAAAGTAATTGAAATCAAAAAAGCAGAAAAACAAATAAATTAAGTTTTAGAAAAATATTTTGATTAAGTAACATCGAGCACAAAAGCGAAGATGTTACACGCGGACGAACGGCGCGTGACCGTTCAGTTGCTGGGGTGGCAGAGCGGTTAATGCACCAGTCTCGAAAACTGGAGTCCGAAAGGACGTGCGGGTTCGAATCCCTCCCCCAGCGTTTAAGTAACGTAAGTCAAGTGCCCTTTGTCAAAGCCTGAGACAATGTAGATTTCTGGTTCTTTTTCTGGAAACCAACCATACCCAGGGTATGACATTGCTGGTAAAAAGCGTGAAATGTCTTTTGCCATTTCGGTTGTCAAATGAGTTGAGCCAAATAATTTTTCACAGACTTTGTATGTGAGTTCGCGTGTTTGTTTTTCGTCAAGAAACCCAAGACTGTGGATGTATTCATGTAATAGAACCATGAAAACGTATGGCTTGACTAGGTCTTTTCTTGTTTGGTTTAGTCTTTTGAGTGGGAATGTGTTTAGGACTATCATGTTTGATGCAACTGGATAGTATGCGCCTAAGTAAGAGCCTTGGCTTCCGCCCAGGTTTGCAAGTCCAAGCATTAGGCCTGCTCTGCTTTTTCCAAGTACTTTTTCTGCTGCTTCTTTTATGATTTCAAAGATGTCTATAAAATCAGTAGACTCGTTTAATTTTTGTGAAAAATCTTTTTCCATTGAGTTTCACCTAGAAAATTTTTAGAATATTCCTGTAAATGTTCTGACAAATTGTTGTTTTGCAACTTTAAGTCCTTTTTTTCCTTCTTCAGTCAGACTATAAGTGATTGTTTTGCCTGATTTTTCTTCTTTGATTAATCCATCTTCTTTTAGTGCTTTTAATGCAGGGTATATTGTTCCAGGGCTTGGTTTTGAGCCTTTTCGTTTGCCTATTTCGTCTGCAAGTTCTTGTCCATGCATTGGTTTTTTTGAAAGTAAGAATAAAATCAAAAAGCCAAGCATTCCACGCATGTCGCAGCAGTATTCGTCGTCAGTGTTCTTGTTTGAATCATGCATAACATATTGGACACACGATAGGTTTAAAAGCCAATGCTGTTATTTTTATCGTATGACCGATATCATTCGGTTTGGAGGAATAAACATGGGTTACGGATGTTGCAATACAGAAACGCCAAGAAATTTTTTGACTAAAGAGGAAAAAATAGAAATGCTAAAAGAATACAAGGAATCTTTAGAACAGGAAGCTAAAGGCGTTAGCGAAAGAATAAAAGAACTGGAAAGGAACAATTAACGTTTCCTTTTCCACCTAATTTTTTTTAATTAAACAAAAAAGGACGTGTAATATTTGGATAATGAGTTAACTGCAAAAGCGCTAAGCAAAAATGCAAACGTTGATGCAAAAAAATGGAATAAAATGCCAACAGAAAAAGAAGTTCAAAAAACAATTGAAAGTTTTGAAAAAAATGGGATAAAAGTTTTTTTAGTTGAAAACAGGGAAGAAGCACTTG
>CAYIJY010000102.1:2040-4001 GCA_964363785.1 uncultured archaeon | reverse complement strand
TTATTTCCTCAAGCTGATCATCCCTAATCATTGGGCCTAAAACACCAAAACCAACAGAAACATCAATAGCCCGATTAACAACAAAAACAAGATTAAGGACACTAAGCTTTGACTCAAGCAAAAACTTTTCAAGTGCAATCTTTAAGTCATTCATTTCAGCTTGCGTCAAAAAAGTATTCTGTAAAAACAAGTCAGAATAAGGGCGCGAGGTTTTTTCAATAAAGTCCCGCAATAAATCAGAAGGAAAAGCCTGTTTTTGTTCCGCAGTGCGCAATTCCTCGATTTTTTTACCCTCAAGCAAAGCAGTCAGCACACTAAGAATAATCTGCTCGTTTTTTGAAAGATCGGGACGCTTAACCTCGTAAAAATAGTAAGGAAAGCCCTCAAAAACAGTCACATCTTCATTAGTTTCTGCAATATTTCCTTTTACTGGAGTAAAAAGCGCGCGCATAACAATTCCTTAACCAAAAAAAAACAATAATTATAATTACCATAACTTCTTATATAATTCATGTCCTTTGAAAACAAGACACAAAAACTGCTTGAAATAGTCTTGAAAAAAATCAAGCCAACAACAAAAGAAATACAAGACGAAAAAGAATTTGCCGACAAAATAATTCAAAAAATAAAAAACGAAAAAGGAGAACACATAGAAGTCGTTTTAGCCGGTTCAATTGCAAGAGGAACCCACCTAAAAAATGACAGAGACATGGACATATTCGTACTTTATCCTGACAAACTGGACAAAAAAGAATTTGAAAAAAAAGCAGAAGAAATTGGAAAAAAAGTCTCGCCAAAAACAAAATGGGAAAAAGTATTCTCAGAACACCCATATGTCAGAGGAGAAATCGAAGGATACATAGTAGAGATTGTTCCAAGTTACAAAGTTGAGAAAACATCTGACATGAAAAGTGCAGTTGACAGAAGCCCATTTCACACACAGTATTTACAAGAAAAACTTACTGAAAAACAAAAAGACGAAATAAGACTGCTCAGGCAATTCTTGAAAGGAATCAAAGCTTATGGCGCAGAAATAAAGACAGAAAGCTTTCCTGGGTACGTGACTGAATTACTTGTGTTACATTATGGTTCTTTTTTGAATGTACTTAAAGACGCAAGCGAATGGAAAAAGCAACACGTCATTGACATTGAAAAACATTTAATGGAAAATGAAAGGCACAAATTTTCAGACAGCCATTTAACAATAATTGATCCGGTTGACAAAGACAGAAACGTAGCCGCAGCACTCTCTCTCAATCAAATGGCACGCTTTTGTCTTGCAGCAAGAGAGTTCCTAAAAAAACCATCAGAAAAATTCTTTTTTACACAAAAACAAAAAAACTTGACAGAAAAACAAGCAAAATCACTCATTGAAAAAGAAGGACTAATTGTAATAGAAATTGGTTACCCACAAACAGTCAACGATGTAGTTTGGGGGCAACTAAAACGCTTTTCAAAAAAAATACAAAACGAACTAGAACAAAAAGAATTCAACGTCCTTAGACGGGAAGTTTTTACTGATGAAAAAAAATACCTGACAATTGTTTTTGATTTGAAAGCAAACACACTTGAAAAAATAATGAAAAGAATTGGCCCGGAAGTATTTGACAAAAAAAATGCAGAACAATTTCTTTTGACTCACAAAAAAACAATAAGTGGACCAAGAATAGAAAATGGAAGAATTGCAGTTGAAATTGAAAGAAATGAATGGCAAGCTGAAAAACTGCTTGAAAAACTTTTATTAAAAGAGAAAAAAAACGAGAAAAAAGAATTCAAAAAAGCACTACAAAAAAAAGCCAGTGTTTTGACAAAAAAAGAAGTGCTTGCAAAAAAATGCGTGAATTACTGCAATAAAAAGAAACGCCAAAAGAACAGAAATTGTTTGCGAAATTGCCAAATAATAAGAAGAAACAATCCATGCAATTCCGGAAAAATGCGCAACCTTGCGCTTTATCTCCTGA
>CAYIJY010000102.1:0-2030 GCA_964363785.1 uncultured archaeon | reverse complement strand
AAAATGAACATATACAAAAAAGACAAAGAATTCCAAGACTTCTTCTCACATTACTTGAAAGGAAAAGAGAGTTTTTTGTGAACAAGAAATATTGAAATAATAATTATTTTTCTGCAGAAGCCTGCAATTTTGCCTTTCCTTTAAATTCTATGCAATAAAGCATTTTTGTATTGTTTTTCAAACCTTTTAACTAAGAGCCTTGCGAGTGGTTCTGCAGAGTTTTCTTTATCGCTTTTTTGGAGTGCCTTGAAATATTTTTGTTTTTCTTTTGTTTTAATGTCAATCATCTGATAGCCATTGCTCCATAAAATATAATTCATTATAAGCCTGCCAATTCTTCCGTTTCCATCCTGAAATGGATGAATTTTTTCAAACCTCCAATGAACCCATGCAGCAAGTTCCAGTACATGTAGGTTTTTTGAGAGTTTTTCATATTCTTTAAAAAAAAGTTTCATGTCAGTAAAAACAAATCCTGCAGGAGTGGTTTTGAATACTGCACCCTGCACAAGATTGTCCTTTGTTTTGAACAACCCTGCTATGAACGGCTTTGTGTCCTTGAAATAAATTTCATGCAATTTTTTCAAAAAAGATTCAGACACTATTTCTTTTGTTCTCTTAATGAAGTCAAGTGCTTTTTCCGCACTCTTTGCTTCCAAAACATCATCTAATGGTTTGTTTGGCGAAATATTTTCCTCTAAAAGCAATTTAACTTCCAATGGAGTTAATGTTGATCCCTCAATAGAATTAGAGTTGTAAACAAAGACGTTTACAAAGTTCTGTTCAAATTGTTGCTTTTCAGTTAGATTGAGTTTTTCAAACCTTGATTCAAAATCAGAATTTATTTTGTCAATTTTGGCTATTTCATCAGGCAATAAATAATGAAAACCAAACAACCTTTGCTTTTCTTCTTCAATTTCTTTTTTAAATCCAATTACAAGGATTTCGAGTTTTGTTTTGGCAGGCTTTTGAGACCCAATATATTTCCTAAACTGCTTTCTATTATTCTTTGAAAAGCGCACGTCCTGCACTAAATAAAAATAACTTTTAGAGCCTCTTTTTGATTCTGCTAAATAAACCATACAAAACCTGTTACGCAAAAATGTTTAAAAAACCTACCGTAACACAAAAAATTGCGTAACACACATCCCCCGCAAAGGGTTCAAATGAGCCCGGAGGGAATCGAACCCCCATCATCCGGTAACTTCCTAGCATTTATATCTAAAAACTAGGCCGAAGCCGAACACACTATCCATTATGCTACGGGCCCATAAATAAAACAATGAAGACCAAAATATTTAAGGCAAAGGGAGGCCAAAAACCGGCCATTTAAAGATTTTTAAAGCTTACCCCACAGGAAATAGGTGTACAAAAACAACCTGATTGTTTTTAATATACATTAAAAAAAGTGATTTTTTTTGAAAACATGCACAACATGCAATGAGACAATTGAAGGCAACTTCGTGGAATTTAAATGCCCAAGCTGCTTAAAGGCAAACATCGTTAGATGCGACCACTGTAGACTTACAGTAAAAGAATACACTTGCACAGAATGCAACTTTATGGGCCCATAAAAGTGACCTAACATGCCTGGAAAAACATTCGTAGTTTACAAGGCAAGCGCAAAAGAAATGGAAGACGTTCCAAAACTAGTTCAAGAATTAAGAAACCTAAAAAACGCGCAAGTAAAAGACGTTAAAACCGAGCCAATAGGCTTTGGAATAGAAGTAATTAAAGTCGGAGTTTTGGTTGACGAAAAAGACCAAGACGCAATAGAAAAAACATTAAACGAAATCAAGGCAAACAAACTTGTCCAAGACGTTGAAATAGACGCAATGACACTAATTTAATCTACATAATTGCTAGTTGTTTTAACCATTTTCAATTAGACAAATAAAATAACATGATTAAACGAATTCTACTTCAAAACTGGAAAAGCCACCTAAAGACAGAACTAAACTTTACACAAGGAACAAACGTAATAGTTGGGGTAAGTGGCAGTGGCAAATCTTCAATCATGGATGCAATCTGCT
>CAYIJY010000101.1:0-4025 GCA_964363785.1 uncultured archaeon | reverse complement strand
AAAAAATAGGTTTAAATAATCTTTAACTTGTTATTTTTGCATGGAACTTGACATTGCTCGAATCCTAAAGGAAAGCATTCTGCTTCCTTTGACTGATAAAAAAATTTGGACTTATGTTTTTTTGCAGTATGTTTTTGGGCTTGTTTTTCTTGTTATTTTAGGCGCAGCAGTTTTCGCGCTTTTTGGACCTTCAATTCTAAATGCAATGACTAACCCTGAGTCAATTACTCCTGAGTTTTTTTTGAGCCTTGCAAGCGGGGTTATTTTGATAATTTTTTTGGTGCTGCTGCTTTCGCCTTTGTTGATTTATTTTTCTATGGTCATTCAAGTGCTTGGGACAAACAGGGCACTTGAAATGTATGGTTTTAGGTCAACTCATTTTTCTTTCAAAAAACCTATTATGGTGTTTGCGCTTGGAGTGATTGTTTTATTGCTTAGTTTATTTTCTGTGTATAGTAAAAAACTAGTCATTGTGCCAGCGCTTTTCTTTTTGACTTTGATTATTGCACTTATTTTGGCTTTTTTTGCCCCGCCAATTTCAGCAATTTTTCTTTTGATTTGGATAGTACTTTTTATTCCAATGATTATTGTTTTGGTATACAATGGCTTACGACTTATTGCAGCCATACCTTATTACCTTGAAAATGATTCAGGAATAATGGAAGCAACAAAACAGAGTTGGGAATTAACAAGAGGAAACGTAATAATGATTTTTATTTCAAGCTTTGTGCTTGGCATATTGCTTGGTGTTGTATCACAACTTGTGCAATTGTTTAGTTATGTTCCTACTGTTGGGATCTTTATTATGTTTTTGTTGAGCCTGTTAATCCAGCCAATTCTTTTAATGATGCAGATTTTTTTGCCTGTTTCTATTTATGCTCAGTTAAAGGGCAACGCGCCTAAGGCTTCCTTTGAAAAAACCCCGTTCTCTCAAAAGCCAAAATGGATGGAACACAAATAACCATAATTTTTTTGTATGACTAAAACTCTTTTAGTTTTTCCTTCAAATAGGGAAGATTTCCTTGTTGCAGGGAAGTTTTTGCTGTTTTTTTTGATTTCATTTATTGCACTTGACGCAATTGTCAATCTAATTCCATTAGAACTTTTTGAAGCCATGTTTGCAGCTCCGACAAATTTTATTTTAAACTTGCTTGGCTTTGAATCAAGCATGCAATCAGGTGAACCGGTTTTGATTTTTTTAAAAGATTTCAATTTCCCAATTGCAATCAGTTATTTGTGCACAGGCTTGCTTGAATGGATTGTTTTGTGTTCGACTTTGGTTGCTTCAAGTGAAGTGAATGCAAAAAAAAGAATGATTGGCTTGGTTGGGGCGACTGTTTTTGTTTTTTTGTTCAACCTAACACGAATTCTTGCAAGTATTCTTTTCATTGTTTTTTTTGGCTTGAGTTTTGCAGAGTTTTCCCATGACGTTTTTTTTAGGGTGTTTTTGTTCTTTTCAATTGCCGGTTTTTACTTTTTTTGGCTTAAAAATAATGCTTAACCTTAGCCTATAACAAAACTATATTATTTATATTAATGAAAGTAAACACTAGTTTAAGGTGTTTTTTTCTTGGGCTTAAGTGAAATAATTGGCGGATTTTACGCTAAAATCGAGGACATATTCTACGGTGCAATGGATTCTCTTGACGGAAAGGGAATTCCGGTTTATGCTGTAATTGACCCGCTTGAAGAGCATGGTGTTCCTGCTTTGCCTGCAAGTATTTTTGCAGTGCTTGTTCTTTGGTTTTTGATTTTTGGAATTGCCTTGGCACCACAGATGCAAAGTAAAGTCACTTTGAATTTTGTTGACAAGAGTTCTCTTGATGCACTTTCAGGAATTAATCTTAACATAAAGGATTCTTCCGGAAATACAGTTGATGTTGAGGGAGATATTTTTACAAATGGGCAGGAAGTTTATTTGCCCGGAGTAAGTCAGGGCGAGGAACTTACGTTTGTTGTTGAGCGTGAGGGTTATGCACCAAAAACAGTTACTACAACAATTGCCGGAACCGAAACAAATTTGCGTGTTGAACTTGAAAGACAGGTAAAGATTATTGAAGGCGAAATAGAGTTAGCTGACATAAGGACTTTTGACAAGATAACTGATGCACAGATTATTGCAACACTTGCAGACAACACGACTACTCTTTGCAGTTTTTCTTTGCAAAAAAATAATTTTATTTGTGGCGGCATGATTGAAGGCGATGAAGTGCGCCTTGAAATCAGTTCAGGAAATTACGAGGATAAAGTTTTTTCAACAAAATTTTATGAAAATGCAGTGCAGGCAATTGACCTTGAGCCAAAAGGATTTGCAAGCACTGGCGAGGCAAACTTAATTGTCAGAGTGGTTGATGCTCAAACCCAGTCACTTGTAAGCAATGCCACAATACAGGTTTTTGATTCACTTGACAATGGCTTGATTACGCAAATCACTGATGACGATGGAGAAATATTAATCACTGGTTTGGACAAAGGGATTTCTGCAAGGCTTGTTGTCTCCGCGCAAAGTTATGTCAGGTACGACTCGGGCATGCGTTCAGAAAACCGCACTCTAAGAAATGATGAAGAAGTCTGGGTTGTTTCGCTTATGCCGGGCGGCGTGAGTGTGAATGTTTCTGTAAATGATTTGAGTGGATTGCCGCAAAGTTTTGCAACTGTGCAGTTGTTTAATGAAAACAATGAATTGGTTGATTCACAGGAAACGCAGTTGGGGGGAGAAGTTTTTTTTGATAACTTGAGTGTGGAGCAGACGTATTTTGCAACTGCAGTCAAGGATGGTTTTTTGCCGGCAAGAAAACAATTCAATCCAGTGGCAGGTGTCGGAGTTGACTTGCAGTTAGAGCAGCTTACTTCAAGCAATTCTTCGCGCATGGTTGTTTTTGTTACAGAGAAAGGCGGCCTTGGTGCAAATAATGCCACTCTTAATTTTTTTGAATTGATTGAGGGGGAAGAATTTCCACTTGGATTGGCTTTGCAAAGAACTGATGTTACTGGAAAATATACTTTGTTTGCAAAAAACAATTCAATGATTTTGGTCAGGGCAACAAAGGACAATCTTGCAGGAGAGACACAGACAACTGTAACTCCAAACCAAAACAATGACATTTTGGTTGAATTGTTTAATGTAAGCGGTTTAATTACACTTAAATTTGTAAAGCCGGGCGGGCAGGAAATCCGCGAAGGCCACGTAAAGATTGCCTCAGGTGACGGTACTACAATTGATGAACTTGATATTGAATTGCTTGAGACAGAAGAAGAGATTGTGTTTGATTCACTTGACAATGATTTTGTAAAAGTTACTTTTACAGGAAAAGACGGGGAATCATTTAGTGAGGAAGTGAATGTAAAGGATTCAACTGATGTTGTGTTGACTGTGAGTGGCACTTTGGGTGGAGAAGGCTTTGTGCCAAAAGCAGAGTTTAAGGGAATAACAACACTTTCAGGAAAAAAAGTCGAAGGGCTAACCAAGGGCGATTCTTTTTATCTTTTGTTTGAAGTCGTTTTTCCAGAGCAAAGTGCAGTGCATGGTTTTCATGTAAGGGTTGGTGATGATACCGTCAAGCATGTTGACTCTGATGAAGTTGGGTTAACTGGTTTTTTGGCTTCAAATGATTCTCATTTTTATGGCAGGACTTATTCAATGCTTCCACAGCCGGGTGCAGAGGGAGTTGATTTCCAAAACGAAGGCACGGCTGGTGAACTAAACAAGTTTTTGGAATTGTATTTTGAGGAAGGCGGAACAAAATTAATCAAAGTAAAAGTACAGGCAAAAGAAACAACACAGGATGCAAAGTTTGACTTGCATTTTAGGGCTTGGAGTAAATTTGGAGAGGATTATTTCCGCACACCAAAGGACAGTGTTTTGGGTGAAGCTTTTTTTTCAGAACAAAAAAGCAGTTTGTATTCTGAGTCTTTTTTGGAACAATTAAAGATTTTTGGTGCACAAAGCACTTGTGAAGGCGAGTTTTGTGCGTCATACAAGTTTGTGTCTGAAGATGGTGAAGAGTTTGATCAAAAAGATTTTT
>CAYIJY010000100.1:0-4085 GCA_964363785.1 uncultured archaeon | reverse complement strand
TTTGCAGGAATTTACTTGTGAGTACTCTTAAGGGAAAACAAAATAAGGCGTTTGAGTTAATGGGCATTCAAAAAGCCAAAGGGGCAAGGATTTTACCAATAGGCTTAGTGTGGTTGATTTTTCAATGTAAAAGTATTTATTTTACTATTATTCTTTATTATTAAGGCTTTTTTTTTATGGCGGATAGTGGGTTGGCTGGAAAAGGTATTTACGAGTCCTTGCAGGACAAGTATTATGATGTCTTGGACTGGCTTGACGCAAAAGGCGTCCCTGTTTATGGGCCCATTGACTGGCTTGAGCAAAAAAACATACCTAGTTTTCCTGTTGCAATTCTTGTTGTTTTGGCTGTTATAGTTGGATTGTTTTTTTTGGCAAGCAACTTTGCTTTAGAGCAAAGGGGCACACTTGATGTTTTGGTTAAGGATGGCGAGGGAAATAATTTAAGCGGAGTAACCGTGATTGCTTCGTTTAGGGAAGAATCTGTATCAGGTTCAACTGGGCCGGATGGAATTGCGCGTTTGAATGTGCCGTTAAACACGGAGCTTGAGTTAAGGGCAACAAAAACAGATTTTTCTACTTTCCAGTCAAGTTTTACTTTGGCATCTGAATCAGATTCAACAAACGTTACGCTTTTGCGTGAATCTGCTAACTTGTTCAGGACTTTTGAATTGTTAAAGTCAAGTTCGAATGAAATTTTTGACGAGCCAATTGAAATTGCATTCACCTGTTCATCAAGTTCATGCAGTGGCGAATTATGCAGTCAAAGCAAGACTAACTCAAATGGTTTTGTTTCAATTGAAGTTCCTGGCAACTGCGGATTAATTAACGTGAGTGTTGAAAATCCTTTTTCGGCACAAAGCAGTGTTTTTGACCCTAATGAAGGGGATTCTTTGCAATTGTTTTTGAGCGGAGCACAAACACAAACTGGAAGCGTGCTTGTAAGTGTGCGTGACCAGAGCGGTGTTTCTTTAAGTGGAATAAATGTGAATTTAATTCAGTTAAATGAAAGTGCAAATGTTGGAGTGCATTATCAGACAAAAGAAACAACACTCAGCGGCACTGTTACTTTCATTGATGTTCCTTCTGGAAAATATTTTGTGACTGTGACTGATGAGACTGGCGCGTTTGCAGAATTTGATTCTTCAAAAAGCGGTGACGTAAAACCAATTGCAATTGATTCAAGCATTAGTTTTCCAATTGTTTTGTCAAAGAATGTTGTTGGCACAATAAAACTTGTTGTAAGGGATAAAGCCAATGATAATCCGGTTTCGAATGCGACTGTAAAGATTTCAAAGGGTTCGTCTTTGTTGTTTACAAAAGAAACTGACCCTAATGGTCGCGTGGATGTTAGTGTTGGAGAGCAGCTTGATTACAGTGTTGTTGTTGATAAGGAAGGTTATTTGATTGAGGAGCTTTCTGTTGCTCCAAGCACAAGTGAACGCACTATTTTGTTGACTCTGGCAACTGTTGAAAATTCACAGAGTTTGACTGTGAGTGTTGTTGATGAAAGAGGCAAGCCAATTGAGAATGCGCTTCTTAGTTTGTTTGAAGTTTCTTCAAATAATTCTGTAGGCGGAGAAATTACAACCGGAATTGACGGCAAGGGTGTCTTTGAAAGAGTAAAGGAAGGGCAGTACTTTGTAAGTGTGTTAAAGCCGGGCTTTGATGAAGTGTCATCAGCGCCTTTTACTTTAAATAACAGGCAACAGAATGCAATTGAGGTTTCTCTTTCAATTGGATTTGGTAATCTTGAAGTGAGTGTTTTTGATGATAAAAAAAGTCCTTTGGCTGGAGGAAAAGTCAGTGTAATTGATTTTTCTACAGGGCAGGTGCTTGAGCAAAGAAACAGTGATGCCCGCGCAATTGCAACATTTAGCATTAGGGCAGATAAAACAGTTTATGTTGTTGGAACACAATCGGGTTACTTGCCTTTTACTTCAGTTCCAATTGCAATTGCAAAGGACGCAACAAAAGAATTGAATGTTGATTTGAGAAAGGACATTGGCGAGCTTTCAATTGAATTGACTGGCATTGTTTCAGGGGACGGGATTGTCCGTGACAGTACTACGCCTAACTTATCACCGGGCCAGAATTTTAAGGCACGATTTTTGTTGCTTGTTCCAAAGGGAAGTTTGTTTGAACAGGCCGGAGTGCACATCAGGACTGGTGCTGCGGCAAATAATTCATCCAATCAAATAGAAAAAGACCCAATTTACATTCTTGATGTAAGAAGTGCTTATGACCAGATTTTGGGTGGAACAAGTTTTACTCCCCCTAAAGGATTTGGCGAGGATTCTTTGCATTTTAGTTCTTCAAATTCAAAGTGGGTTGAATTGTATTACAATCGCCCTGCAGAGGGAGTTTACGAGATTGAAGCGGATATTGTTGTAAGCCAGAATGCAAAGCCTGGTGCTGCGCTTGACTTGTGGTACAGGGCATTTGGAAAAAGCGGCTCTGGTTTTTTTAGGTTTCCACAGGATGCAGAGCTTGGTTCAAATGAGTCAAGTGCACAAAAACAGGGTTTTTATGCGCAGGCAAAAAACAAGAAGTTTAGTGTTGGTGCAACAAGCCTTTGCTTTGGAGAGTTTTGTCTTTCATTAAGTGTTGAGAATGCAAGTGACGGGATATCAACAAGCATAGTTGATGAGTTTGGTGCTGAAGTCGGCAATCTTTATGAATTAAAGTATAGTTTTTCAAATATTTCAAGCCAGATTTTTTCTGACGCTTCACTTGATGTTGCAGATGAATCTGGGTCTGTTTTTTTTAGGAATGTTGAAATGACTGATGTCAGTGGAAGAAACTTTACGCAGGCAGTTGAGTCATCGAGTTTTTCAATTCCTGTTGGAAGTATTTCAGAGAATGATTCTTTTGGCGGGACAATGCAGTTTGATGTTCAAAAGGACGGGACTGCTGAACTTGCAATAAGGGTTCTTGCTGGTGATGCTTCAAAGGAAGTTGTGTTTGAAAAAATAGTTAATGTAAGGGTGGTGCCTGCTGAGGAAATGATTATTGATATTGTGCCAAAAGTTATTGTTCCTTTTGTGAAAAACAATGTGATTGTAAAAGTCAGTGAGGCACTGGAAGAGAAAACAATTTCTGGTGCAACAATTAGCGTGAAAATGGATAAAGAGATTTTAAAGACTGGAAAAACTGATTCGCTTGGACTTTTTTCTTTTACGCTTTCACCACAAAACGTCGGCTCTAAAATAGTTTTTGTTGCAGAAAAAAAAGGCTTTAAGGCAATTGAAAGGACAATTGAAGTCAGTGAAAATGTCATAGTTACTGTTCCTTCAAGTATCCGAGAAAACCTTATTGTCGGTGAATTGTCTGAAAAAGAATTGTTTGTGCAGTTCATTAATGCAGCACAGATTCCGCTTACAATTACTGATGTGTTTGCCGGGAGCGAGTTTAACAGGTACATTGATGTTGATGTTTCAAGTGACTTAATTGGAACAGTCCTTTCTATTGACCAGGATACTAATGCTTCGGTTGTTATTTCTTTGACAGATGAAGGCGCGTCAGTCGATGAACCAAAGACAATTAAGGGAAATCTTAACATTGTCGTTGAGAATGCAGAAATTGGAAAAAAATGGAATGCAAGAATTCCACTTGAAGTAAGAATTGGGTTTGGTGACGAAGTTGATGATTCGGCATGCCTTGAAATGGATCCGGATAATTGGGAGATTTTTTCAAGCGGAGAAGCCAAAACACTCAGTCTTACTGTGAGGAACTTGTGTCGTGTTTCTGGTGAGAATATTTCACTTTCAAATTTATCTGCAAAAGTAAATTTGGGTGCAGAGAATAGTGTTGGTTCTTTTATTGCAAGTGCGGATTTTTTTGACCGAGAACAAAAAATTGGTTTAACTAACTCGTTTAAGGTTTTGTCAAGTCTTTTTGAAGACACGGCAGAAGAGACAATTGTAATTGACTTTGAGCCAATTGAATTAACGACTGCCACACAGGAAATCAGTATTGATTTTAAGGCAACTCATTTTACTTCAAAGGGGCCAGAAGAGATTACAAAAAAACTTAAAGTCACTGTAAACATTAATGATCTTTTAACATGCATAAGTGTGCAGCCTTCT
>CAYIJY010000099.1:2249-4088 GCA_964363785.1 uncultured archaeon | reverse complement strand
GACTTTTACGTGAACAAAGGACATGTTTTTTCCTTTTTTGTTTGAAATCCTTACAACTGTACTTGAAGTAAGTATTTCTTGTTCGAATGAAGAAACATTAGTTGTAATTAGTTTTGGCATTCGCCCCTTTGGAGCCAAGATCTGCCCTAAGTGCTTTGCAACGGCAAGCATTGCAGGGCCCTGTGCAACAAAAATGTCATACTCGGCCATTAATTTTTCAGCTTCGGCCTTAGAGATAGCAGGAATATCATTTAACATAATGATTTTTGAGGCTTTTGGGGCGATTGATTGTGCAAAGTCCTTGTCTTCAATAAAAACCAAGGTTTTTGATGCACCGGCTTTTCTATCATAAAATGGAAGCTTTACAGAAACATCTATTTTGCTTTCTGGTTTTTTAAAGTCAAGCCCCTTAAAGTTAATAGTTAAGTCTAAAGACTGTGTAAACTTTCTTTTTTTTGAGTTATCCTTTAATTGCTTTAAAGAGTGTAAAATATCTTGTTTTGTTAAGTTCAAACTAATAACCTCCTAACCAAAAAAGTTAGTGATAACGGCCTTTTAGAAAAAGGCATTTAATTTATAATAACTAAAATTGGCTCTAAAACATTTAAAAACGTATTTGCTGTAATCTACAACTATGGTGCCAAGAAGTGGAAGGCCAATGGTTTCTAGGAAAACTCGTAAAGATAAAATAATCGAGTCTAATTTATCATTGGGTGCACAGTTAAGGCGAAAAGTTAGTTTAAGGCACAATAAAAAACAGGCTTTTCCTTATTCTGATTTTTTTGGAAGTATCCATTTTGTGCCAATGGCTTTTGGAGAAAAAGGCATTCAAAAGCGAAAATGGAAAGAATTAAGTGACAATGAAGCAAGAAAACTGATTCTAAAAAATCAAACAGCAAAACAAAATAGACGAAAAGCAAGGCAATAAAAAGCACTTTAAAAGAAAAAGAAAAGGGTTTGTTATCGTCTCGTCTTTGACGGGACAGATAGACCGTGCGAGCTTAGGTTATCAGCTCCCCCATTTAGTTTTCTTACTTGACTTTGAAGTTTCTGTAGTTCCTTTATTTCTAAATTGCATTACGGTTATTGCTGCTGCCAAAACAAGCAAAATCAATCCAAGTGGCCTTGAGTCTGCCAAACCAAAGAAACCTGTTGGGGTTTGTGGCAAAGGCAAGACACCTTCAGTTGAAGTTTGAACTGGATTTGTTTCGCTTAAGTTTGACTCAGGAACAACTGGCGAAGGATTTGAAGCCGGCCCTTCTGAGCTTATAGGGGCACTTGGCGCACCTATTTCTGCAGGCGTTGTTATAACTCTCCTGAATTTACGCAAAACACCTATTGGCTCTTCGTCTTCAACTTCTGTTGAAGTAGTTACAATTGGAGGCTGACTATTTCCATTATTTACAGGGCCAGTTGGAGCCTGCACTACAGGCGACACCTGTATTGGCTTTGGAGCTGGGATTGGATTTATTGGAACTGGAACAGGAGGCTTATGTTCTGGGTTATTTGGAGCTGGTTCAAATGGAGGAAATTGAATTGGCTTTGGAGCCGGAATTGGTTTAATTGGAACCTGAATTGGCGGCTTTTGCCCTATTGGAGGAGCCGGCTCAAAAGGTGGAATTGGTTGAGCAATTGGATTGCCATTAATTACTGGGCCTTTAGGGGCTTCATCCACAGGTGGATTATTTTCAATGATTGGTTTAATTGGAACTGGGTCAGTGGGCTTTGGCTCTGGACCTGGCTCAATTGGATTTATTGCACCTGGATTTATTTGAGGCCCTTTTGGGTACTCTTCAATGCCTTCCGGGTTCGCGTGGCGGAATCTGTAAATCGATTGAT
>CAYIJY010000099.1:0-2239 GCA_964363785.1 uncultured archaeon | reverse complement strand
CCGGAACAATTGAAGGCTCATCGGCTTCAGATGCATTTTCAGCAGAATCCTGTACATCGGTTATTGGCTTAAAATCAACATTTACTTGCGGGTCTTGTGGTTCTTTGGGCAATGAAGCTTCTTTTACTTCAACTATCTCCTCAACCTTATTTTCCACAATTGGCTCTTCCACAATTACCACAGGCTCAACTGTGACCGTTTGTGTGCTTTCTTGAGCAGATAAATCAAATTCTTGAGCTAGTGCAAACAATGGCAAGCCAGCGATTAATAAGAAAATAATGAGTTTGTTAAAAAGATTCTTCATTTTTTTGCCCTCCTGAAAAAATTAATTTGAAATAAAAATTAATTTGAATAATTAGGTTATAAATTACAAGTTAAATTATATAAGAACTTTTCGGCAAAAAAGGTTTTAAAGAGATTCTTTATTACTCTATTGTGAAAAAAAAAATTTTTCTTTATTTCACGATTATTGCCTGTTTTTTTTTACTTGGAAACATTGAAGAGGACTCATTAAAAGGAAGTTCCCTTGAAGTCCAAGAAACCCCTCCTTTTGAATTGCCGCCTAATCCGCCTGAAATGATTTTGCCTGACTTAATTATTTCAAGAATAGATTTTGAACCAGTGTTAAATAATATTGTTGAGTTTAGGTTTTGGGTGAAAAACATTGGGTCAAGTGAGTTTAATGGGTTTGCAGGAATAGAATGCGGCATAATCTACCCAAGCGGCGAGTCAATTTCTTTTTTTCCTTTATTTGAAGAATATTCAATTGACTTTGATGAAGAGGTTTTGGCAAGAACTTGCCAATTTAATTTAACTGAACAGGGAACTTATTTTGTTAGTGGAGAAATAGGGTCTAATCAACAAGAATCTGAAATAAGCAATAATTTTAGTTTGTCAAGTTTTATAGTTGAATAAATTAGTTTTTGAATTCTTTATCCCATTTGCCGGATGCTAATTCTTTTTGGAATTCTTTGGCTTTCATTCCTTCAATAGTTATACCCATTGAATTGCATGTTCCAACTATTTCCCTTGATGCTTTGTAAATAGAGTAAGAATTTAGTTTTGAAAGCTTCATTTCGGCAATCTTTTTAACTTGTGAAATTGTTAGGTTACCTTTGACTTCTGTTTTTGGGTTAGCTGCACCTTTGTCAGTTTTTGCTTCCTGAACAATCAAAGAGCTTGTTGGTGGGCTACCTACCTCTATTTCAAAGGTTTTTTTGCCTGGGTTAATTATTACTTTTACCGGGACTTTCATGCCTGTAAAGCTTTTTGTTTTAGAGTTGATTGTGTCAACGACTTCCTTAATGTTTACTCCAGTTGGGCCCAAAGCTGGTCCAAGTGGTGCGCCTGCGGTTGCTTTTCCGCCTTCAACCAAAACACTTATTTCACCCATACAACAATCACTCTGTCAAAATCCTTATATGCTCTGCCTTTATTGTTACTGGAATCCTTACAGCTGCTTCCATTAGCTCAACTGTAACTTCTTCCTTGGTATCATTTACGCGTAAAACCTTTGCCTTTTCACCCTTAAATGGACCTGCAATTAACTCGACTTTCATGTCTGGCTTAATGCTTTTCATTAATGGTTTGGCCTCTAAGAGTGAGGAAAGTTCATCGATTTTGACTTCTCCGCCAACAATACCTCTTCCTTTGACATGGGAAGTATTGGTTATTGCTCGCCTTACAGTCATTTCGTTGTCTGCTTCAATCAAAATATAGCCCTTTAAGCCAGGGATAACACTTATTGAGTAAATATTTAGGTCTTCTTTCTTTATTTTGCTTGAAAGAATGTCAACTACTAAGCTTTCTTGGTTTACAGTTGTCCTGACAGTGAAAATCATGTTTTATTCAACATCCACAAAAAAAAATTAATAAAAAAAAGTTTTTTTATACCATAATTGGCTTAGAATGGTTTAAAAAGTTTTATCTTTAAAAACCAAAAAAAAGCTCTTAAACGCCAAGTTTTAGGAACTTGAAAATAAAAATAATGATTGAGCCAAGCAGAGCAATCAATAATATGCCAATGCCTGTGACTTTAGCCATTTGAATATACTCTTTCCAAGTTGGCTTTTTTGATAAATAAAAAATTCTTTTCGCTGACTCTAAAAATGATCCAATCTTATTCAACATACACGTAAAACCTATTAAAAAAAGGAAAAAAAGAAATTAAAAAGGCCACCGTATGAACCCTTGCGTGAACGGTTGCGTCCGTTCACACCGCGTTGGGCACAATGCCCAA
>CAYIJY010000098.1:0-4156 GCA_964363785.1 uncultured archaeon | reverse complement strand
TGGCAGGTCAATTATTTTTTCCCCTAAATAAAACACTTCAAGTTTTTTTGTATGAATGAATTCTCCAAGTACTGTGACTTCCACTTCTTCTGTTTGTGCAAGTTTTTGCAGTTCTTCTAACTTGTTTTTTTGTACGCAGATAATCATTCGTTCTTGGCTTTCGCTTACCCATATTTCCCAAGGTAACATGTTTTTTTGTTTGAGTGGTGCTTTTTCAAGGTGCACGACTGCGCCTATGTCTTTTGCCATTTCCCCGATTGAGGATGAAAAGCCTCCTGCTCCGCAGTCTGTAATTGATGTGTAAAGGTTTTTGTCTCGTGCCAATAAAAGCAGGTCAATTACTTTTTTTTCTTCGATTGCGTTTCCAATTTGAACTGCACTTGCGGGTGATTGTTCTGATAAACCAATTGAGGAAAATGTTGCTCCGTGTAAACCGTCTTTTCCTGTGCGTTCTCCGACTGCAACAATTAGGTCGCCTGGCCCGATTGCTTTTTGCACCATTTTTTTTGGCAAAAAGCCTACGGTTCCGCAAAATACAAGTGGGTTTGCAACGTATCTTTTGTCAAAACAAATGGCGCCGTTTATTGTTGGCACTCCTATTCTGTTTCCATAATCTCGGACTCCTGAGCGGACTCCTTTTAGCATTCTTTTTGGGTGGATTATTCCATCTGGCACTGTTTTTGACCAGGGTTCCGCAAAGCAAAATATGTCTGTGTTTGCTATTGGTTTTGAGCCAAGTCCTGCGCCTAAAATGTCTCTTACTACTCCGCCTATTCCTGTGTTTGCTCCGCCATATGGGTCTAGTGCGGATGGGTGGTTGTGTGTTTCTACTTTCATTGCGATTGAATTTTTTTCGTCAAATGAAATTATGCCTTCGTTGTCTTTGAAGACTGATAAATAAAAGTCTTTTTTTTTCTGCATGGCTTTTTCTGTGGCAGCTACAATGTAGTCCTTAAAGAGGCTGTTTATGTTTTCTTTTTTTCCGTTTTCTTCAAACTCGATTACACTGTTAAAGACTTTGTGTTTGCAGTGTTCGCTCCATGTTTGCGCGATGGTTTCCAGTTCTATGTCTGTTGGGTTTCTTTTTTGGTCCAAAAAGTGCTTTTGGATTGTTTTCATTTCTATTAAGTTTAAGGATAAAAGTTTTTTTTCGCTTAATTCTAAGAGTGCTTTTTCGTTTAGGCCAAGTATTTCTATTGTTTGAACTGGTTTTTGAGGGTAAGTCATTTTTTTTGCACCGTGTATTGTTCTATTTGGCTGTTTGATAAAAGTCCTGTGCACATTAAGTTGATTTGTTCGTCACTTGTTTTGCCTTTAAAGTAATATTTTTTGCCAAATGAAATTTTTTCGCTTTCAGTTAGTTTTCTGTTTAGGTAGTCTTCTGTTGCGCGTACAGCTATGATTGCGGTGTTGTCTGTCATTACGGGTAATAGTTTTACTTCTACAAAAAAATCAAATTCTTTTATTCCAAGTTCGTTTATTGTTAGTGTTTGTGTAATTCGGACCACAAATATTTCGTTACTCATTTTAGTCACTGTTTCTTGGCTTTCATTTAGTTCAATTTCAAAGAATTCAGTATAACCAATGTTTTCTATTGAGATTATTCCTAGGTCTTCTTTTATTTCAAAAAGCAGGTTTGTGGAAATGGGGTCAAATTCTTTTTTTTTGCTGACAATTTCTAGCTTGTATTGACCCATAAAAGATTGGACTAGGTAAGGGTTTAAATTCTTAAAGTGTAATCTGGTTTTTTGGATAGTTTTTTCTATTTCGCACAGGAAATGAGCTCTATCCAAAGCGTCAAAAGGATTTCCAATTAATGTAATTTAGATGTGAATTTGAATGGATTCGGAAAATGCACTGGTTGTTTTTCAGGGAGAAAAAATTAGAAGAAGTTGGCAAAATAATGAATGGTGGTTTGCGATTGAAGATATTGTGCAAGTTCTTACTGATTCAAATGATCCAAAGCAATATATTAATAAAATGAAAAAAAGAGATGAACCTCTTTCTAAAGGGTGGGTACAATTTGTACATACCCTTCCAATAGAGACGATTGGTGGAAAACAGCAAATGAATTGTGTTAACACTGAAGGAGCTTTTCGACTTATCCAATCAATTCCTTCACCAAAAGCTGAGCCATTCAAATTATGGCTTGCCCAAGTTGGTTATGAGAGGGTTCAGGAAATTGAAAATCCAGAATTATCTCAAGCTCGCATGAAGGAATTGTACCGAGCAAAGGGTTATTCGGATGAATGGGTTGAAAAGAGAGTGAGAGGGATTGCAGTTCGACAGGAATTGACTGGCGAATGGAAGAAAAGAGGTGTTGAAGAGAATAAGGAATTTGCTATTTTGACAAATGAAATAAGCAAGGCAACTTTTGGAAAAACAGTAGAAGAATACAAGAAATTCAAGAAACTGGATAAACAAAATTTAAGAGATCATATGAATGACTTGGAATTAATTTTCACTATGCTTGGAGAGGCTTCAACAACAAAAATAGCAAGAGCCAAAGCTGCGCAAGGTTTTATTCAAAATGAAAATGCAGCAAAGACCGGTGGAAAAATTGCTGGAGACGCACGAAAGAAACTTGAAATTGAGTCTGGAGAAAAAATCACAACAGATGAAAATTATCTTTTGGAACCTGAAAACAAGAAAAGAGCTAGGCTTTCACTAGGAAAGGATTTAAATTCTTAGTCGCCTAATTTTTTTGGTGATTGGTGAGTGGTTGAGGAAGCTAGGCACGAGTGTGGATTGGCAGCTATTTCTTTGAATGGAAAATTATCCGAATACCCTGTAGGCGGAGCAGCTTATTACATTTACAGGATGCTTTTGCAGCAGCAAAACCGCGGGCAATTGGCTGCGGGTATGACTACCTTTAACCCTGATCGTGAACAGGTAATTGACACTTATCGTAAGCTTGGTTTGGTTAATGAGGCTTTTCAGTCTCACAGCCAAGAGCGAAGCTCCAAGGTTTTCAAGAATTATGAAGGCACAAAGGGAATTGGGCATGTAAGGTACGCGACTTGCGGCTTGGATGATGAGAGTTATGCCCAGCCTTTTGAGAGGCATCATGGCAGGCGCTGGAAGTGGTTTAGTTTTGCATTTAATGGAAATATTGCTAATTTTGCTGAGCTAAAAAAAGAAATGGAGAAAAAAGAATATTCTCTTGTTCGAAACATTGACACTGAACTTATTTTGCATCACTTAGAACACCAGTTTAGGGGGGATAAAAAAACCCCTATTGATGAGGCTTTTTCTAATTTGAGTAATGTGTTTGATGGAGCATATAACATGGTTTACATTAATGCACTTGGGACTTTGGCTGCGTCACGTGATCCTCAGGCTTTCCACCCTCTTAGTTATGCGGTTTCAGATGACATGGTAGCGATTGCTTCAGAGACCTGTGCTTTGACTAACCTTGGTGTAAACAACATTAAGACTGTCGAGCCGGGTGAAATGATTGTTGTTGAAAACAATGCTGTTTCTGTGAAAAGGTATGCAAAGAGCCCCAGAAAGTCGCATTGCATGTTTGAATGGGTTTACTTTGCAAATGCTTCTTCAACTATTGATGGAAAAAGTGTCTACCAAGTTCGTTGGCGGCTTGGTGAAGAGCTTGCAAAGCGCGAGACTCTAAAAGTCAATGACAAGGATTATGTTGTTGTTGGTGTTCCTGACACTGCAAAACCTGTTGCTGATGGTTATGCAGAATACTTGGACTTGCCTTCCATGGAGGGCTTGATTAGGAATCGTTATGTTGGCAGGACTTTTATTGAGGGAATTGGCCGCGATGAGCGTGTTAGGGAAAAATATAATTTGAATAAGTCTGTGATTAAAGGCAAGAAAGTGATTTTGATTGAAGACAGTATTGTCCGCGGAACAACTGCAAAGCCTTTGGTTAAATACTTGAAGGAAAAGGGGCAGGCAAAAGAAGTTCATTTAAGGGTTAGTTGTCCGCCTATTCGCGCTCCTTGTTTTTATGGCATTGACATGTCTACGTTAAGTGAAATGTTTGCTGTTAAACACATGTCAAAAAAACAGGTTGAGGATACTGGTTTTGTGGATTTGGATGAAAAAACAATTGAAAAAATTTCTAGTGAAATTGGTTCTGATTCCTTGCATTACCAGTCAATTGATGGCTTGATTAGCGGCATTAATCTTG
>CAYIJY010000097.1:0-4245 GCA_964363785.1 uncultured archaeon | reverse complement strand
AAAACTTTTTCAAAACAAACACCCTAACATATGTCCAATCCTTTTTGTTTAAAATTATAACTAGTCTAAAAAAAAATTAGAAAGTAAAAGCGTTTATTTGCTTTTACTTTATTGTGTATGTTGCTGAAACGTTTGCAGATATTTTTATGTCGCCTGCATAAATTTCTGTAGGTGCACTTTCTGCTACTCCGCCTGCAGAGTCAGCAGCACGCTGGTACGTGTTATAGTAAGGCACGTAATAATTGCTGTTTTCAGTCATTGAATCCAAAGCAACAATTGTTACTCCTACGCCGTTTGCCATAACCATTGCCTTTTCCTTTGACACAGCGCTGGCCTGTTCAAGCGCCTGAAGCTTTAATTGTTCCTGAGTTGCATCCTTTAATCCAAAAATAATGTTGTCAACCCTGTTTGCTCCAGCAGTGATTGAAGCGTCAATTATTTTACCCGCATCATTAATGTTTGCCAAAGTTATTTTGAGTGAATTTGTAGTCCGATAGCCTTTTCGGTCATATTTATTTGTTGTGTTATTCCATTCATTAATTTCATTCAAACTATAGGATGTAGTTTCTATGTCAGTTGATTTTACTCCAACAGCAAGCAATGCATTGATTACTTTTTGTGAGTCAAGTGCATTTTGAGCCTGACTGTCTTTTGCCTTCAATGAATCAGACACAACAGAAACATACACATCAACCTTTTCTGGTGCAACAGAAATCTCGTGGCTTCCGCTTACAGTGATAGTTCTTCTATGGTCGTCCTCTTCATCTTCGGCAAAGTTTGCAATTGTTTCACTTTGTGAGTTCACGTTTTGAAAAGGCAAAAAAGCTCCTGCCAAAACCATTACAAGCACTGATGCCATTCCAATGTAAGCAAACATTTTAGTTGCTTGCGACTTTTCTTTTTTCTTAACTTCAATTTGTTCATTCATATTTTTTTCCTCCGTTTTACTGGCTTAAGGCTTACATAAAAACACTATTTTATTTTAAAAGCCCTGTCCTGGGCTTTTTTGATGTAAAACCAATAAACCAATTTACTTTGTTTTGGAACGCTTTAAATAAATTCATTAGAACAAAATGGAACAACCTGAAAAAGCCTTAAACTGAGCCAAAAATGGCATAAAACTCCAAAAAAACTATATTTTAACTAATTTTAGTTAATTAGTTAGCTATTTATATTTCATTTATATATATTATATAGAAGACAAAGCTTGAGCTGAAGAAAAAATGGCTTTTTGGGAAATCGCACTAAAAGTCCTAGAACTGGACGTTACTTGGCTATCAAACTTCATAATGAACAACATAGCCTTCATTCTAATGCTTTACATCGCAGTCTACACCGTCCAAAAAGGCAAAAAAACAATTATTGGCTTTCTAACTTTTTCAGCAATAATCCTGCTTTCAAGAGACCTATCAACATACTTTGGCTTGGCAATATACACAGCAGCAGGCCTAATGTTTTTGTATCTTTTTCGTCTTTCAATACTCACTGCACTTGAGCACGCAGGCCACGGCAGATTCCTAAAGCCAGTGTGGTTTGCAAGCTTTTTCATAGTCATATATGTCTACAATGTTTTTTTGGTGTAAAAAAATGAACTTGGTAAAACTAGTTTTTGAAATAATTTTGTATTCAGCATTATTTTACGCAGGTTTAGGCTTTCTAATAAGCTTTCATGGATTGCACATTCCAGACTCCGCATTCACTATAGGCGGAGTAATAACTATTCTAGTTTACATGTTCGTAATGATTGTGAACTACAGGCTATGACGTGATACAAAATGCTGGTTGAAATCTTAATTCACTTGGTTGCCCTTGACTTGGGTTGGTTCATTAATTTTTTTATCGGAAACCTGCTTTGGGTAGCCATACTCCTGACTCTTGGTTACTACGTTTTTGGCGGAGACTTAAAGCACTTTTTAATTGGAACAATAATTTTGACAATCAATATTTTTGCGTGGTTTGACTTTGGAGCAGCACTAGGAGTTCCACTTTTTGTAGGCTCATTTTTGCTTTTGAATTATATGCTAAAACTCTCTTCACTGGCAATTGCAGTTGGCCACGAGAAATTAAAATATAAACTTGTTTACATAAATGAAATACTTGTAATTGGCTTGGTAATAATTTACTTAATATTTGTTGCAGGCGGATAAAAAAATGAGCTTAATTTCAAACATAGTCTGGTCAATAATTTATGGTTCACTTGCTTACTTATTCATCACATTTTTAGTTGTCACAGACCTAATCCCAGGTGGAGGCGGAATACTGCTCACTGATTTTGGCTTAATGTTTTTGATTGGCTTAGCCTTCATTGAACTGACACTCTTAAAATACCAGTCAAAACCAGTAAAAGAAAAGAGCCACAAAGCAGCTGACCATGGACATGACTCTCACGCAGGACATGATGCGGGACATGATGATCACGCAGACCACGGCAGCCACGACGATCACGGCGGGCATGATGATCATGGTCACGATGAAGAACATGCAGAAGAACATGGAGGCCATGAAGAAAGCCACGATAGTCATGGAGGGCATGACGACCACGGAAAAGGCCATGGCGACTCCCACGACAAAGGGCACCACTAATTATTTATAAGTAGGATGTGCCTAATCTTTCATTAATAAAAAAAAAATTTTGTTTGTTAAAAGGTTATTTGTGATGATTGTGGAAAAACACGAATTTCATTTCTCAATGCTGAATTTTTTTGCATTGCTTATCGTAGGCTCCATTTTTATTGTCGCATTTAACCTTCTTCCTGATTTTTCAAACCAAGAAGGAATGGCTGTTTTACAAACAACAAACCCTGTTCCAACAATCCCGTTTGTTTTGCTGGTTTTCTCAGCAATGTTTGCAATAACCTTGGCACTAGTTTTCAAAAAAATAATTAAAAAATAGAAAAAAGTGACTTGAGTTTTTTTTAGTAAGTTTTTTATAAGGTTTATTATGGGTATTTATGTATGTATCAGAAAGTTGTTTCTAAGGCTAATGCTGAAAAGTCTTCTCATAGTGATTTTGTTAAGGCTAAAAAATTTGTTGCAAAAATTAGAGAAGCAAAGAAAGATCCAGATTTTAAGGCTTTTATTAAAGAATTTGTTAAATATCATACAAGTTCAAAGTAGTTTATCTAATTCTTTTATTGAATAGAATACTGGTTCTCTTAACTGGTTTTTTTCGTTTACTTTTTTGTAAGCTCTTACTGCTGGAGATGACCTCATTGAATGGTTATCTTCTGAAACAATTATGTCTAGAGTGTGGATGCTGGAACATGCAACTATTAGAAAATCATTCCACATTTTGTCTTTTGAAATTCCACCATCATATTCTTCCAAGTATTCTCTTGCAAGAGTTTCCATTATGGGCGTTAAAACGTAAGAATGATTTTTGACAATATTATCATAACCGGCTAACAATAATCCACGGTAATTTTTGTTTTCCTGCTTTAAGTTTGTAGGAGTGTTTCTCAGTTCTTTTCTTATAACATCAAAACCGTAAATAATTACTTTTGAAGTTGTTTGTGCCTTGAGAAGCAATTCTTCGTTTTCATCGATAATTAAACCATAAATATTAGTGTCAAAAACCAAACGCAAACGATTATCCATTTGTAAAAATAATGAAATGAAAAAGATTAAAACACAAGTTAAAAAATAGAAAAAAGTGATTAGCAGCATCATGCTGCTCCACGTAAAAACGCAGTGCAAACATAGACAATACAGGCTTAACTTCTGGGTTCGAAATGAGACCAGGTGTTTCCCTGCACTTATGGCCGCTAATCAAAGATAATTGTTCCTGGATTTGTTTTTATAAAAGTATCTATTTTAGTGCTTTTTCTCTGTTTTTTTATCTTTTTTTGGGTCTACTTCATTGATTTCCCTGATTATTTTTGCAGCTTTAGCCAAGCCTTTTTTCAAAAACTCTTCCCTTTTAGCACCTGCACAAATAAGCTTTCCATTCTTGAAAAGCAACAAAGTCAATTTTGGGTCATCAATCCTCAAAATTGCCCCAGGGAACTGTTCAGGCTCGTACTCAACACTGTCTAATTCCATTGCAGTCTTAAACAAGTCAAGAGTCATGTTCAGGTTGGCTGTTGCAACCAAGTTAACAACCTGGAATTCAGCGTTCTTTTGCACCTTGACCTTTTTTTGGATTTCGTGGATTAGTTTACTTGCTTTATAAATTGCTAATTCCAAGTCCTTTTCACTGCTTGCTCCAGAGCAAATTATTTTTCCATTCTTAAACAAAAGCATTGA
>CAYIJY010000096.1:0-4246 GCA_964363785.1 uncultured archaeon | reverse complement strand
TTTGTAAGCGGGTTGTCGGTGAGTATTCCTTTGCTTTGGTGTCTGCAGCTAAATACGAAGAATAATTCGAATACAACAAGTGTTGTGAATGCCATTGTTCGTGCTTTGCTTTCAAAGTCAAATCCTTCTTTTGTGTTCAAAAACTCTAGTGTTCCTCCAGTTAATGCGTCCTGTTGGAGTCCGTAAAAGAATGCAACAAACACGATTATTGCAGAGAGTATTCCTGCTATTAAAATGAATATTTTCATGTCGTCAAGTATGTTTTCGTTTGGGTTTCTTGGTTTTTTCTTCATTTCGCTTTTGTCAGATTGCTCTGTCCCAAGGGCCAGTGCTGGTAATGAGTCTGTGACAATGTTTAGCCATAATAATTGTAATGGTAAAATTGGAAGTGCAAAGTTGAATATGATTGATGCTCCGATGATAAAGACTTCGCCAATGTTTGCTGCAAGTAAATATTTTACAAAGCTTTTGATGTTGTTGTAGACTCTTCGTCCTTCGCTTATTGCAGTGACTATTGTTGCAAAGTTGTCATCTTTTAGGATTAGGTCAGCAGCTTCCTTTGTAACGTCTGTTCCTTTTATGCCCATGGCTATTCCAATGTCTGCTTTTTTGAGTGCTGGTGCATCGTTTACTCCGTCTCCTGTGACTGCAACAATTTCGCCTTGTTTTTTGAGTGAGGTTACTATTTTGAGTTTGTGTTCTGGTGACACTCTTGCAAAGACATTTATTTCTCTTACAATTCTGTCAAATTCTTCTTCACTTAGTTCATCTAGTTCTTTGCCGGAGATTGTTTTTGGGTTTATTCCAAGTTTTAGTGCAACAGCAGAAGCAGTAAGTGGGTTATCTCCTGTGATTATTTTTATTTTTATTCCGGCTTGTGTTGCGGTTTCGATTGCCTCTTTTACTCCGTCCCTGATTGGGTCATTTAGGCCTGTAAAACCAACAAACACCATTGCTTGTTCTGCGTTTTCTTTTGTAGTGTTTTCTTTGTAAGAAAATCCAAGTATTCTGTAGGCTTGTTTTGCTAATATTTCTGCTTTGTCAAGTACAATTTTTTTCTTTTCAGGTGTAAACAAAGTTACTTTTCCGTTTTCAAAAACGTGTGTTGAAAGTGAAATTATTTTTTCTACAGCCCCTTTTGAAAAAGCTATTTTTTTGCCGCTTATGTCATGCAGTGTTGTCATCATTTTTCTGTCTGAGTCAAACTGGATTTCATCTATTCTTTTTTCGGTTTTGGTTATGTTTGCTTTTTGTGAAACTGCAACAAGGCAGCCTTCTGTTGGGTCGCCTGAAACTTCAAATCCGTTTTTTCCTGAAATTATTTCAGCATCATTGCAGTGTGCTGCAATTTTTAGTAATTGTGACAGTTCTTTTTCTTGTGTGCTGTCAACTTGCTTTCCGTCGACTAAAAATTTTCCTGTCGGTGAATATCCTTCTCCTGTGATGTCAAATATTTTGTTGTTTGTATAAATTTTTTCTACAACCATTTCGTTTCGTGTTAGTGTTCCTGTTTTGTCAGAGCAGACTACTGTTGTTGAGCCAAGTGCTTCTACTGCAGGCATTCTTCGCGTGAGCGCATTTTTTTTTGCCATTTGAAATACGCCAATGCTTAACGTGATTGTTATTACTGCAGGTAGTCCTTCTGGTATTGCGGCAACGCCTAAGCTGATTGCAACCTTGAACATTTCATGCCAGTCTGTTCCTTCAATTAATCCGATTACAAAAAGTAAAACAATTATTCCTGTGACAATTTTTATCAAGAATTTTCCAAGTGCTTCGAGTCTTTTTTTGAGCGGAGTATCTTCTTCTTGAATGTCTTTGATCAATGTTGCTATTTTTCCAAACTCTGTTTGTTTTCCTGTTTCAACAACTATTCCTGTTGCTCTGCCGTAAGTCACTATTGTGTTTGCAAATGCCATGTTTGTTTTGTCTGCAACTGCAATTTTTTGTGCAAGTGGTTGTGTTTGTTTTGAACTTGCTCTGCTTTCTCCTGTAAGGATTGCTTCGTCTATTTTTAGGTTAACTGCTTCAATTAAGCGTAAGTCTGCGGGGACTTTATCGCCTGTGTGTAGTATGATTATGTCGCCTGGGACTATGTCTGTCACGTCTATGTTTTGTGGTTTTCCGTCTCTAAGCACTGTTGTGTTTAATGCTGTCATTTTTTTGAGTGCTTCAAGTGACTTTTCTGCCTTGTATTCCTGGAAAAAACCTAAGCACGCGTTGATTATTACTATTGCAAGGATTGTAATTCCTTCTATGTAGTCCTGTATTGCAAAAGATACGATTGCAGCGAGTATAAGGACGATTACCAGTGCGCCTTTGAATTGATCTAAAAACAGTTTTAATGGGCTTATTTTTTTTTCTTCAACAAGTTTGTTTGGTCCAAATGTTTCAAGTCTTTTTTTTGCTTCTTGTTGTGTCAAACCGGTTTCTTGTGATTCAAGTTTGCTTATTGTCTCGCTTGTTGTTTGCGTTTGCCATTCAATTGACTGTAATTTGTTGTCAAGCATTATACTTCAGCATTAATTACTAATTATAAATATTTAAACGTGTTGCAAAATTTTTTTGCACATGTTTGCATGCAAAATTTTTGCGTGTGTACACAAATTGTGCTGCATGTGTGTTGTGTGCGTGCAAAACTGCACAAAACTGCAATTGCAAATGCTTAAATATTAGTTTGACTGGAACAATTGTTACAATATATATTTTTTTTTTAGCAAAACAGGAGGTAATATAAAAATGACATCATCAAGACGATCATCATCTTCACGAAGTTCTTCACGAAGCGGAACTGCTCGAAAAGGTAGATCTACAAGATCAACTACAAGAAGCAGAACAACTAAAAGCAGAAGTTCATCAAGAAGTAAATCAAGAAGACCAAGTAGTAGAAGTAGTAGTAGAAGGTAATTCCTTCTACCATTTTTCTTTTTTTCTTTTTCTTTTCTTTTTTAATTTTTTTGCACTAAATTTCTATTTGTCATGCAAGAACCAATTTTTTTAAAGCAGCAGTTTTCCAAGTACTATTCAAAAAATTCTGTTGAGTCTGTGCCGGAAGTAGAAAAACGTGAGTTTGGCATAGGGGAATTTGGCAAAAAGATATCTTCAAGGCACCTGTCGTTTAAGAGTTACCTTGATTTTAACTCATTTTTAGTGCGAGAGGCCCCTTTGTTTGTTTCTTTTTCGTGCGCCTATTATTCTTTTCCATCTGCAAAGCCGATGGAGGCAAAAAACCTGATAAAATCTGACCTTGTTTTTGAGTTTGATGCGGATGACTTTAAGACTGACTGCAAGCAGCTTCATGACAGTTGGGTTTGTTCATGCGGTGCATCCGGAAAAGGAAGTTTGAGCAACTGCACAACTTGCGGTAAAAGTGTTTTAGTTGACCAATGGGTTTGCAATGATTGTTTGGGTGAAGTAAAAAAGCAGGTGTTTAGACTTGTGGATATTTTGGAATCAGAGCTTGGCATTACGTCTGGCTTATATTTTAATTTCAGTGGCTTTAAGGGTTATCATGTTCATATTCGAAATGATGATTTTTCAAGTCTTCCTGCTTCAAGCCGTGTTGACCTCACTGATTATTTGTCTGGTGAATCAGTAAAGCCTGACTTGCTTGGGTTTTATTATTCAAAGGGGGATTTTTTTGTTCCTTCAAAAAAAAATTTGTTTGGGTTAAGAAAGCGCCTTGTTGGCAAGTTAAAGTTTTTTTTAAATGAGTTTGATGCGCAAAAACTTTCTGCATGCACAGGAATTTCAATGGTGCTTGCAAAAAAAATTGTTGTTCAAAAACAAGAGTTTGTTTCAGCACTTGACTCGGGTGTTGCACAAAGGTTGTCACCAAAGCATAATCAGGTGTTTTGGTCTTCTCTTTTAGAGTTGGCTTTAAATGAGGAAAAGATTGGGCTTGATCGTCAAACTTCAATTGACTTAAAAAAAATTGTGCGTGTTCCGCAAACCCTTCATGGCTCAACGGGTTTGCTTGCAAAAACCTTTTCTTTTTCTGATTTAAATAAATTTTCGCCACTAGATGATTCGGTTGTTTTTTCAGGTTCCCAATCAATAAGGTTAAAATCAGTTAACGCCCCAAGGTTTTATTTAGGTGGGAAATGGTGGGGGCCGTTTTCTTTGCAAGACGCAGAACTGCCTGAGTTTGTGGCTGTGTTTTTGCTTTGCCGCGGGAGTGCGGTTCTTTACTAAAAGGTGATTTTGATTGAAGATTCGATTGTGCGGGGAAGCACCATCCGTTCGC
>CAYIJY010000095.1:0-4257 GCA_964363785.1 uncultured archaeon | reverse complement strand
TAACTTACAAGGCCGGAATTTGTTAACAACAAAAAGAAAAGAAAAGAATTGGCATCAAAAAGAAATTGCTAAACGACTTTCAGTTACACAAACAGGAATATCTGGAATTGAAATTGGATCAAGAAACATTCGAAGAGACTTATTATTTCAATACTTAACAGCACTTGAATTAGATTTTGATGATTTTGTAAATAACTACTGCAAAGAACTCCAAAACCACACACTTCCAAATTCACTTGACAATAATTTAGCACAAATAATTGGCTATTGGCTTGGAGATGGAAACACCGAAAAAGAAAGAGTTTGCTTTTCAGAACAAGACCAAACCCTAGCTAAATATTACGTTAAAAAATTCCAGCAAACATTTAACGCAAATGTAAGTCTTACGCACAGAGAAAAGAAAGGTTATTACCAAATAAGAGTTTACGGAAAACCAATTGTAAAATTTTTGCAGTCAGAGTTTCCAGAAAAATACACCGCACTAGACTTAGAAATACCAAAAAAAATATTACGATCCCAAAATGAGATAGTGGCTGGTTTTCTTAGAGGAATTTTTGACGCTGAAGGATATATTTCTGACGATAAACTTGGTTTTGGAGTAAATAACAAAAAACTAGCACAGCAATTACAACTAGTCTTACTTAGATTTGGAATTATAGCATCTTATCATGAATATGACAACAGAAAAAATCCATACACCGACAATCATAGGTATAGCTTACAAGTAACTGAAAAAAAATCATTAGAGTTATTCAAAGAATTTATTGGTTTTACTTTGGAGAAAAAAAGTCAAAAAGTAAAAGAAACTATTCAAAAATTAGCAGGAAAAAGTAGCGTAAGACAAATGCCTGTTCTTGGCAGCAACATAAGAAAAATTATAGAAGAACATGGGTGGAATAAACAACGCTTTATTCAAGCGAATATGTTTTTGCAAAATAAGCGCAAAATAAGCAAACACATATTTCAAAAATCAATAATTGACAAAGCAAAAACAAACCCACAATTACAACAAGCACTTCAAAAATTCTTAGAACAGGAATTATTGCCGGTAGAAATACACAAAATAACTGAAAATAATATACTAATTTCCATGACAGACATTAGCGTGCAAAACCAAAACTTTATAGCACAAGGCCTTATTGTCCATAATTCCGCAAAAAGATTTGAACATTTACGTGAAGAAGCCGCACAAGACTTTTACAAAAGAATAAGCGAAAAAGCAAACACTGCACTCTTACCGCTTGAAGACAAACTAAAAGGAATAATTGTTGGCGGCCCAGGAATAACAAAAAACTTTTTTTTGGAAAAAGACTTAGTTGATTACAGATTAAAGAAAAAAATAATTGGAACAGTAGACACTTCATACACTGATGAATCAGGAATACGCGAACTAATTCAGCGCTCTGAAGAACTACTCAAGCACACTTCGTTAATGAAAGAACAAAAACTCATTTCACGATTTTTAGAACAAATCGGCAAAGATGCTTTGGCGACTTTTGGAGAAAAAAAAGTATTAGAAGCACTTGCAATTGGAAAAGTAGACACTTTACTTATAAGTGAAGACCTCAACTGGCCAGTTTACAGATTCAAGTGCACTTCATGCCAAAAAGAATTCGAAATAATTGCAAGAAGCCTAACTTACAAACCCAACAACGAAAAATGCATTGAGTGCGCCTCAACAGAACTTGAAATAATGGAAGAAGCAGAATACATTGACTACATGATGGAAAAAGCAAGCCAAACTGCAGCAAAAACAGAAATAATTTCAACCGAAACAGAAGAAGGAAAACAATTCCTAAAATCCTTTGACGGAATAGGCGCGCTTTTGAGATACAAATGAACTGTCACACGCAGTTCGCCCGCGAGTACATGCCTCATCTTCGATGAGACGGCAATAAACTAAAACATTGATAGATATGGATTCACAACAATTCTACACAAAAGGCAATGGAACTGGCGGCCGAATAAAAAAAAGAATATCTGACTTTTTAGTAAAAGAAATCACTACAGACAAAACAACATGCGAAATAAAAGTAATTGGCGAAGACGGAGTCAAAAAAACAATTGAAAAAAATTGGCCAGAAAATAACGGCGAAGAACAACTCACTCTTACACTTGAAAAATATAACACAGACCTAAACAATGTTATTCGTGAACTATCAAGAAAACTTTATTTAAGCGCAAAAAGATTTGGCTACGCCGGAATGAAAGATAAACGAGCAATCACAAGCCAAAAAATTTCTATTTGGAAACCAGATTACCAAAAAGTCAAAGACCTCCGATCAAAATTTATTGACGTTTATGACGCAAAATGGAGCGACAAAAGAATAGAACTTGGAGATCTCTTTGGAAATGAATTTGAAATAACAATAAGAGAAATAGACTTACCAGAAAAAAAAGTGGAGAAAATAATTTTAGACTGCTTTAAACAAATGGAAAACGGCATACCAAATTACTTTGGATTACAAAGATTTGGTGGCATAAGAGAAATTACACACTTAGTTGGAAAAGAAATAATTAAAGGCGACTTAGAAACAGCCGTAATGATTTACCTTACACAAACAGCCCCTGAAGAGGACGAACAAACAAAAAATGCGCGAACAGAACTAGCACAAACAAAAGACTTTTCCACTGCTTCAAAAAACTTTCCAAACGAACTTCGCTTTGAAAGAGCAATCATACACCACTTATGCAAATACCCCAAAGACTACGCAGGGTCACTGCAAAAACTCCCTAAACAATTAAGAATAATGTTCACGCACGCCTTTCAAAGTTATTTGTTTAACAAAATAATAAACACACGACTAGAGCAAGGACTAGGCCTTGGCGAAATAGAAGGAGACATTTTAATTGACGGAGTTCCAAGTGCAGCATTATTTGGCTTTGAAAGCAAACTTGCGGAAGGAAAAATGGGAGAAATAGAAAAAGAAATTTTACAAAAAGAAAGCTTAGAATTAAGTGACTTTAAAATAAAAAAACTAAGCGAACTAAGCTCAAAAGGAACAAGAAAACAATTAATGTTAACCCCACAAAAAATGAAGCTTTTAAACATAGAAAAAGACGAATTCACAGAAGGCTGCCTAAAAGCAACTGTTTCTTTTTCACTTACAAAAGGAAACTATGCAACAACAGTTGTACGAGAAATAATGAAAAAAGAACCAAGATAAATTTAGGCTCTGCATGAGATTTCAGCCATTATTTTTTCTTTTGAAGCAAGCCCCTCAAAAACAATTTGTTCATTAATCACAATCGACGGAACACCATCAAAAGAATGCAGTGACTTAAATAAGTCAACAACACCAATCTCTAAATCAACCGGAAACGCAAACGACTTTACATTAGGACAACTTGCCCTTATTTCATCAAGAATTTTTCCCTGCACCAAACAATCAGCACACAGGGGCTTTTGGTCTTTATAAAAAAACAAAATTAATTCATTCTCTTCATTACATACTTCATTTGCCTGCTTAAACAAAAAATATAATTCAGCATTTGCCAAAAAATAATTTTTTTTCACCAAAGAAAAATCCTTCAAAAAAATTGACTTATTGGCTTCATCAATTGCAGACAAAAAAGCAGCATTTCTTCCAAACTGCAAATCAATTTTCTGCTTAATCAAAGAACACGCAACCTCTTTGTTTTGTGCATCATTTAAAAGCAAAAAAAACAATTTTGACTCCTGAGCCTCAAGCGCCGACTCATTCACGCGGTCTTCAAGACGCAAAATAGTCTGACTGTCAATCAAGTTAATTATAAAAAAACCAGCCAAAGAAAAAACAAGTGAAAACACAACTGCCTTCAAATAAATCTTATTCACCACTTATACTCACTCCTGTTCACTTCCTTAAACAAGCTAACCAGCCAAATAGAAGAAATCATTACACCATAAAACATTATAATGAATAGCACAGGCAAAACATGCCTTAATGAAAACTTCTGCCTTGCCAAATCAAACGCAATGTAAAGCCCAAAACCAAAAGTACTAAGAGTCACTACAAAAAAAAACACTGCAGATGAATGAACAATCAAACCAGGCAATTCCACAGGCACAAAATAATTTGCTGAAAACCCACTCAATAAAACATCCAAGCCAAACAAAAGTGACTGGCCAAAAAAAACTGCCAATAAAAACAAAATAAATACTGACGCCATTTCAATCAAAAAAGTAAAAGGCAAACTAAAAGAACCCTAAAAACCATGCTTTGGATTGAAAAGCAAGTCACGATATTTAATAGTGTTAAAAATCTTGCCCCTATA
>CAYIJY010000094.1:0-4399 GCA_964363785.1 uncultured archaeon | reverse complement strand
CCTGCTTTTCATCGGCGAGGAAGAAGACGGAAAAGACGTCATACAAGTACTTGAAGATTACAAAAAAGCATGGTCAAAAAAAATACCAGTATTCCAACTGCAAAAAAGAGTGACAGGCGTAGAGGTTGCGGTCGGCGCATTCTTTAACGGCAAAGAATTTGTTTACCCAATCCACGTAAACTTTGAGCACAAAAAACTTTTCCCAGGAAACCTTGGGCCCTCAACGGGCGAAATGGGGACCGCGTGTTTCTTTTCAGAGCCAAACAAAATATTTAACTCAACACTAAAAAAATTTGAGCAAAAACTGGCAGAGGAACATTACGTTGGCTACATTGACATTAACTGCATAGTAAACAACAATGGAATTTATCCTCTTGAATGGACAACGCGCTTTGGTTACCCGACAATCAGCATTCAACAGGAAGGAATGCTTACGCCAATCGGAGAATTTTTTTATGAGCTTGCAAACGGAACAAGCACAAAATTCCGTGCAGCAAGCGGCTTTCAAATTGGAGTAAGGATTGTAGTGCCGCCATTCCCGTTTGATGACAAAAAAACTTTTGAAGTAAAATCAAAAGACTCGGTCATTATTTTCAACAAAAAACAACAGGAAGGAGTGCATATTGAAGATGTTAAACTCATTAATGATGAATGGGTTGTCACAGGCACATCTGGAGTCGTGTTAATTGTATGCGGCACTGGCCAGACAATGAAGCAGGCGCAAAACCAAGTTTATTCCCGCATAAAAAACATAATTATCCCGCACATGTACTATAGAACAGACATTGGTGATCGGTGGTTTGAAGACTCAGACAAACTCCACAACTGGGGTTATCTAAGAGAAGCCTAAAGCGTGCATTTTCATTTAAAATAATTTTGCAATTATTCTTTTCATGGATAAAAAACACTTTTTCTCAGGTTTAGTTTTATTAATTATTTTGTCAGGTTGTGCAACTCAACTCCCACAACAAAACAATGAAACACCAATTGCAACCCAGCCAGAAAATAATGAACAACAAGAACCTGAATTACCAGAACAACCAAACTCTGACATGCTTGAAGAAGAGCCACTTTATGAAAACCAAAACAACGTTCAACAAAACCCTGAATTAAGTGAAGAAAACAGTAACGCCATGCCACCTGCACAAAATGATGTTCCAGTCCTTTACAATCTTGGGTTAAATTTTGGCCCATGGAATAAACAAACAAATAAAGCAGGGGATTTTATTTTTGCGCAAGGGTTTTTTAACAATAAAATTTTTCTTGAATCAGCATCAGCTGTGGAAGGATCAAATGGCCCAAAACTAATCCCTGAAATCACATTTACCGTGCCAAATGGGACAAAAATTTTTTCCCCCGTGAATGGAAAAATTTTTCGTGCTGAAAAAATTTATTCAGGCGACTACACTGTTCATATACAGACAAGTGAAAACTCTCAGTGGTTAGTTTCATTTGAACACTTGGAAAACCTAAAAGTGCAGCAGGGAGACACTGTAATGGCTGGAGACGTTCTTGGTGAAGCATCAACTTGGGGCGGGTTAAATGACTTTGCTTTTACTGAACTTGTAGTCTGGAAAGGCGGAGCAACAGAAAAAGACATTGTAAAAGCCTGCCCAATTAATTTTTTAGCGCAGGAAGTCCGCGCGGATTATGAAGAGAAGATACGCCAACTTGCAAAAGACTGGGAAGAATACACTATGCAAGACATTTATGATGAATCAGCATGGTTTGCACCAGGCTGCTTACGTGAAAGCATTACAGAATTTGAAGCATTAAATCCAAATAGTTCACAATGAAAGTTTATTTATTGAAATAAATATTTCGCCAAAAAACTCCTCGCGTGGTGAATAATTTGCATTAGGCGTATCACTTTAAAAATAACTTTTTAGGTATCCATCTTGCTACTTTGTAGCACTCATTTAGCGAACTCTTAATAAATAATTTAAGCAATATTTTTAAGTGTTTCAATGGCAAAGTATGCAATTTATCATTCTAAGAGGTTTGACGAAGAATTAAGCAAATTTGATGCTGATTTTCAAAACTATGTTGATAAAATAGAAGAGCAATTAAAGGATAATCCTTATCTTGGAAAGCCACTGGATGCAAAGTGGTTTAGAGAAAAAAAGCACGGAAAATACAGGATTTATTTTGTTGTTTATGAAGAATTTTTTGCTGTCTTCATGGTAGCAATTAGTGAAAAGAAAGACCAGCAGAAAGTAATT
Source organism: uncultured archaeon (assembly GCA_964363785.1). GTDB lineage: Archaea > Iainarchaeota > Iainarchaeia > Iainarchaeales > GW2011-AR10 > JACQJF01. The sequence continues at coordinate 2,177 of CAYIJY010000094.1, read as the reverse complement.
ACCACAGTAAAACTAACATATAATCTTTTCAAAGAAGAATTACGTAAAATAGTAGACAAGGACAAGCTTACTTGACTCTGCGAATCCTGCCTTCTGTTATATCATTGAAACTAGCAATAAATTGTTCCAACAACTCAACATCTATTTTGGACTGCTTTTTGAGAAGTTCATATTCTGCTTTCGGGATTGTAACCATTTCTTGCATAGTAATTTATTCTTTAAAGTGGGTTAAAAACCTATGCCTTTTGCTCTTTAATCACTATTTTGAGAAGATTTACTAATGGAAATAAAACTCACCAAAGAACTAATAGTGCAATGATGAATTAGTAGGTTTCAGATATTCGTTAGAGTAAATAATATCTCATTCTGAAAGTCATGTTGCCACTTTAATTGTAAACGTGCCCTCGGTCGTCAATCCATGAAAATTTTATTGTTTTGCCTTCAATAGTGTAAATTATCCGCAGTTTTTCTATTCTTTCGCTTTTGAATTTCTGAAGCGGTGCTCGAAGTGGTTTTCCAAGCTCTGGCAGTTCAATTATTTTTTGGATTTTTTAGTTTTTCTGTATGGAAATAAATATTTCGCCAAAGAATTCTTCCTGCCACATGTTAATTTTTTGTTTATTGGACAAAAACAAGCATGGAATGAAAGTGTCAATTATTTCAAGCGGATTCTTTCCTTCAACCAAGCGTGAAAACAAAACCATGCCAGTGGAATCTGCTTTTTGATTTATTTCTTCAAAGACTTTTTTAGTCATCTCTTCAATGTTGTAAGTTGAATATGGCAGCTTGAATTCAATGACATCCTTTGATCCAAGTGCACGCTTATCTGGGGAATTTTTTGTTTTGTCAAGTATTTTTTCAAGGCTTAAAACCAAGTCATCTAAACTGACTTTGCCCTGCCTTGAACTATTAATTACCCTTAACTCCGGCAAAAGTTCTTCAAGTTCTTTTTTTTGCTCTTCAGTCAAAGAATTGTCCTTTGCAATTTCCTCTTCAATTGGCGAGACATTCAATATTTCTGACTTGAATTTAAGCATGATTGCTGATGCAAGGATTGCATTGGCAGGAACACGCAAATCAGTGCCGCCAAGCAAAGCAATTTTCTTCAAGTACTTGTCAGCCAGTTCAACGATATTTATGTCCCATGGATTCATTTTTTCTGACTTAACCAAGTCAATCAAAATAGTTTTCCATGCAGGCCTGTCAATCAAATCAACCAATTCTACGTTTTCAGAATCACTTACTTCCAAAATCGTGCTGTGGCTGTTTTTTTCATTTTCTTTCATAAACACCAAAAAAACGAGATAACTTTATATATATAATATAACCTTATTAAAATGGGTTTTTTGATTTGACTGAAAGAGTAAAAACAGGCATAAAAGGATTTGATGAATTAACTGAAGGCGGAATCCCAACCGGCTCAAGCGTATTGTTAACAGGGGGCGCAGGAACAGGAAAAACAATCTTTGCACTGCAATATATTTACGAAGGCGCAAGAACATTCAAAGAACCAGGAATCTTTATTACACTTGAAGGAAACGTAAAAAACATTACATGGAACATGGAAAGCTTTAACTGGGACATAAAGGGTCTCCAAGATAAAAACCTTGTAAAAATTTACAGGCTAAACCTTGACCCAACCAGATTTGATGATGATTTTAACCAATTAATTGAAAAAGAACTTGACATAATTGCAAACATGGTCAAAGAAATTGGTGCAAAGCGACTCGTAGTTGACTCCACAACAGCATTTGGTGTATGGGTTGAAAAAAAAGGTTACATGAGAAACATATTATACCAATTTACAAGTGCATTAAAGGATCTTAACTGCACTAACCTGCTTATTTCTGAGACAAAGGACAAAAAAGAAGTATTTAGTGCTTATGGAGTAGAAGAATTTGTTTCTGATGGTGTAATCAAACTAATGTTTAATCCGCCAAATAGAAGCATCTTTGTAAGAAAAATGAGGGGAACAAACCACTCAAAGGCAGTCCATCCATTTGAAATAGGCGAAACAGGAATCACAGTCAGGAACAAGGACGAGATACTCTGGGAAGCAATCAGGTGAAGGCAATTCCCATATTTTATTTTTTTAAATAGCTTTATTTTTTTAATTCGTTTCTTTCTTTTCATTTTTCCTTTTTTTCAAACTTCAATTCCGCAATTATTTTTCCCCT
>CAYIJY010000093.1:0-4480 GCA_964363785.1 uncultured archaeon | reverse complement strand
CCAGTCAACCTTTATGGTCAAAGCGCAGACATGAAACCCATAATGGAAATCGCAAAAAAACACAATTTATTTGTAATAGAAGACTGTGCACAATCACACGGAGCACTCTATCATGGAAAAAAATCAGGCTCATTTGGAGACATTAACTGCTTTTCATTTTACCCGACAAAAAACTTAGGTGCATTTGGAGAAGCAGGAGCAATCACTACAAACAACAAAGAATTTGTAGACAAACTCTCCCTCTTACGCGCACACGGAGAATACCCAAAAAACACCCACTCTGTTGTAGGCTTTAATTACAGAATGGAAGAAATACAAGGCGCAGTTCTTGATGAAAAACTAAAACACTTAGACAAATGGAACAACTCAAGAAGAGAAACCGCAAAAATATACAACGAAGAACTACAAGATTTAGATCAAGTTGTTTTACCAATTGAAAAAGAAAACAGAAAACACGTCTACCACTTATATGTAGCTGCAGTTGAAAACCGTGATAAGTTAAGAGAATTCCTGGAAAAAAAAGGAATAAGCACAGCAATCCATTATCCAGTTCCAATTCACTTACAACCAGCATTCTCTGGAAATGGATTTAGTAAAGGCCAATTTCCTGTTTCTGAAAATACTGCACAAAAAATTGTTAGTTTACCCATGTTTTATGGCATGACAAACGAAGAAGTCAATTATGTGACAGAGAGTATAAAGGAGTTTTACTCTTGAAAATAGCAGTAATCGGTGCTGGCTACTTTGGAAAAAACCATGTACGCGACCTCAAAAAACTGGGACACAATGTAACAGTTTGTGATCTTGATCAAAAAAACCTTGATTATTGTTGGCAAAACTTTCAAGTTGATGCAACAACAACCAAACTGAAAGACATCCTAGATGACAAATCAATCACCGCCGCAACAATCTGCCTTCCAAACAACTTACATTTTCCTGTTGCAAAAAAACTACTTCAAAAAGGAAAAAACATTTTAGTAGAAAAACCAATGACCTTAAAGTCAAGTGACTCAAAAAAACTAATCCAATTAGCTTCAAAGAAAAAACTAGTCTTAAACGTTGGACATATTTTTCGCTTTAACCCAACAGTCATAAAATTAAAAGAATTACTAGAAAAAAAAGAACTAGGGCACATAAGACTAGTAAAATTTACTTGGACAAACCTAGATCCAATCTATCCAGATAGAGACATTATTTCTGATTTAGGCGTACATGCTTTTGATGTTTTTAATTTTTTGTTTGAAAAAAACCCAAAAATAATTTCAAGCACAGGCAAAACCTATAGAAAAAAAGAAGGCGTAGAAATAGCCTTTGTAAGTGCAAGCCTTGGAAATATACTTGCTTTCTTTGAATTAAGCTGGCTTACACCCGGCAAAAAAAGAGACCTAATCGTTGTTGGAGAGAAAAACACAGTAACCGTTAATTTAATTTCACAATCAATCTCCATTGTAGATAACAATACTCTACAAACTGAAGAAATTCATATACAACAAACAAATCCATTAATGGAAGAACTTAATCACTTTGTTGACTGCATTGAAAAAAAAATAAGATCTAAAGCAAATGGAAAAATTGGCTTAGAAATAGTTGAAGTAATAGAAGAAGCACAAAAAAAACTCAAGTGAAGTTATGGGCGTTTGTGTAATAATTCCTACTTTAAACGAAGAAGAAAACATTGGAAAACTAATTGACTCCATACACGAAAACGCTTTTGGCGAAATAGAAATAGTTGTTGTTGATGACGGAAGCTCTGATAAGACAGTTGAGATTGCAAAACAAAAAAACGCAATTGTCTTAGTTAACAATCCTGGAAGATGCGGTCCTGCATTTGGCTGGAACAGAGTAGGAAGAACAACCAAACAAGAAATACTCTGTATACTCGGAGCAGACTTTTTAATTGACGATAAAAACTTTTTTAAAAAATCAATCGAAGCATTTGCACAAGATAAAACAGTTGCTGCAATCAAAACTTCTTACACTACAAAACAAGAAACTTTAATTGAAAAGATTGTTACAAAAAAAATTGGCGAAGGCTTTGAACCTCGCTTTATTCGAAAAGACGTTTTTATTGAAATTAATGGTTTTCCAGAAATTGGATTTGGCGAGGATGTCGTTTTTGTTCAAAAACTAGAAGAATACTGCAAAGAAAAAAACATGAAATTTCTTTTCTTAAAAGACGTTTACTTTTCAGGCCACGGAGTACAGACTCTAAAGGCGCTCTATAAACAGGGGTTTTGGTATGGAAAAACTTCGTTGCTTTTTCTTTCTAAAGTTCGTGAGAGCGGGTTGCAAAAACTTAAGCGAGCAATCTTTGTGTACATGAGATCTATTTACCTGCTCTCGTTTGTCTTACTTTTACTTGCTTTGCTAAACATGCTTTTTTTGATAGCCGGAGTGCCATTTTTAGTAATCTTTTTATCGCGTATAATGGCTGCAATCAGAGAAAAAAGCCCTTATACTGCATTACAGACAATCACATACTTTGTTTCAGGATTTGCCCTACTTCACGGTGTCCTAGTATTTGTCCTAGGTTTAGACAGAAAAGCTGGGTTGTAGTTATTTATTCAAGTATATATAATCTGATTTTGGCTCAAAATTGTAACCATTCAGCATGAATTCTATTTTGCATGGCATGATATTCTCTAATTCATTTTTATCTTTTGCGGATATTTTCATTGAGAACTCAAATTGTTGAATGTGGCCTGATTGAATTGTAAAATTGTTAATATTATCTGGATTAAAAATTTGTCCTTTTTCATTGCATATAAAATAATTTATACTTCCTATAACTACTGGCACTTTACCTGCATTTGATACAACTAAATTTAAATCCAAATCAGTTTCATTGAGGTCTAAAATGTTTTTTTCAATAACTAATTGATCAATTTGTATGTTATTTTTTGTAATATAAAATAGTGGATTTGGTTGATCTTGTAAAACATTATAAGAAAAATTTATTAGAGATAAACTTAAACTTATTATTGCAATAATGCCTCCATAATTTTTTAACCAAGCAGAAATAAACTTTGTATTCATATTTAAAAACTTGTAATCTGTAAATTTTCACAAAACTTCTCTTTGTACGTGTCTCTTCAAGTATTTTGCAAAGACCATTGTAGAGATTGCAGTACGAGGAATGTCTTTTGGGTTCATTATAATTTGTTTTAATTTTCTGAACATAAATTGTGGTCGTAAATAAAACTCTATTCTGCCTTTGTCGCATGCTCTAACTAATTCGTCTGCTGAAACTTCTGGTGTTGAAATAATTGTGTTGTGTGTTCCGTCAGGCAATAACCATTCGGACCAATTTTTTGTAGTCAAGTAATTGTTTTGTTGTGCCCACTTGAATGCTTCTGTGCCTGGGTAAACCATTAATGGGTAAAATTGTGCAGTGTCTGGGTCAAGTTCTTTTGCAAAGTTAAATGTTTTTCTAATTGTTTCTTTTGTTTCACCATTATTTCCAAGCATAAAACAACCATGAACAAGCAACTGTGCTTTCTTAGAGTCCTTCATGAATTCCCTGATTTTTGCAACATTTGTACCTTTCTTAATGTTATTCAAGACTTGTTGTTCTGCTGATTCAAAACCAACACACATTAATCTACAACCAGCTTCTTTCATTCTTCTCATTGTCTCATAATCTAAATCTGCTCTTGCGTTACAAGTCCAAGTTGGCTTTATTCCTCTATTTGCAACTTCATCAGCCAAAGCAATTATTCTTTTTTTGTCCTGAGTCATTGTGTCATCTTCAATCATAATGTCTTTAACTTGTGGCAAATTATTTGCTATCCACTCAAACTCATCAACAACATTCTTGACACTTCTAGCCCTATAAGAGTGGCCTGTTAAAAGTTGTGGGAATTTACAAAAAGTACACCTATAGTAACAACCTCTTCCTGTAATGATTGTTACTTCTGGGTAAAGAACACTCGGATAAAAATAATCCTCAATTACAACGTGTCTAGAATAAACTTCACTTGCAAATGGGAACTTGTCAAGCTCTTCGCCAGTAATCTCCGGCCTTGGAGCATTATGTATAACATTGCCTTCTTGGTCTCTGTAAGTTAAACCTAAAACTTTACTCAAATCTTTTCCATGCTTTAACTCATGTGCCAAGTCTCGTAAAGTAAAATCATATTCTCCGCGTGTAATTGCGTCAACACCTTTTGCAGTGTTCATTGCTTCATCAGGAATAGCGGTAACCATGTCACCAACCATTGTAATGAAAGCGTCTGGAAATTTTTGCCTTAACTCATTAACAACATTAACATCATTATTGAATGATGCAGTTACAGTGTCAACTACAATCATTTCTGGTGAAAAATCTTCAGCAATTTTATAAGCCTGATCAAAATCAAGTGAAGCAGCAGTAGAGTCAACCAACTTTACATTATGTCCATTTTGTTCAAGACAACCAGTTGCATAACCCATCCAAATTGGATAGTAAACACACCCACCTTTAGAGATAGCAGGACTTCTA
>CAYIJY010000092.1:0-4556 GCA_964363785.1 uncultured archaeon | reverse complement strand
AGCTTGCAATAAAAGGGCAACCGGTTGTAGTTGATTTTGGTTGTGGAAAGGGAGTTGCTATTTCAGAATTGGCTGATGCTGGAATTAAAGGAAAATTTTATGGCATTTCTGAAAAAAAATATTTGGACTGGAACAATAGGCCAAATATTTCATTTATACAATCAACTGCAACAGATTTTTTTAGATACTTTAAAGATGGTTCAATTGATCTTTTGTATTCACACGCTGGAATAGAACACTTGGCAAAAGCATTGCCCGAAGGATTTCTTGCTTTCAGTAAGGTGCCTGAAGATTATTTTTCAAGAATGATTTTAAAACTTAAAATAGGCGGAAAAATTGTTGGCGAATTCCATGATTTAAGGGTATTTATTTTTGCTGAAAGAGATAACGCAATAAAACACGCCAATACGTTCAAAAATAAAGAACAAATCAAAATGGATTATCAACGAAAACTTCAGTCTACAGCATTGCCAGGAAAAGTCCAATTTTCAAATTTTGCAATTGTTAGAACAATTAGCGGAACTTTGTATTTAATCAGAACCCATTAGAAAAAAACAGGTAACAGCCAAATCCCTGAATGAATGCACGGTTTACTACGGGATCTAATGAAGTTTGATTAAGTTCTGTCGCAGACAGAACGCGTCACGAACGGGCGCAACCGTTCAAAGCAAGTTTTAAAACTAGTCCATATATTATAATTATTAGGTCTTTTTTGGGGTTTTTTGTGTGTTTGAGGGTGTTAAGCGGCATTTTAGGTCTGCTGTTGGTAGAGAAAAGCAGCATAATATTGCTGTTTTTGTTGATGGGCCAAATATTTTGCGTAAAGAGTTCTCAATTGACCTTGGTGAAGTCAAAAAAGTTTTAGTCAAGTTTGGAAAAATAAAGATTGGTCGTGTTTTTTTGAATCAGTATGCTTCTAACAAGCTTGTTGAGGCTGTTGTTAATCAGGGTTTTGAAACAATGATTACTGTTGGTGACATTGATGTTAGTATGGCAAGTGATGCAGTTGAGGCAATTTATAATCCTGCTATTCATACTATTGCTTTTGTGACTCGGGATTCTGATTTTTTGCCTGCAATAATCAAGGCAAAGAGAAATGGAAAAGAAACTATAGTCATGCTTGTGGAAGAGGCTAGTGCCGCTTCTTTAAAGAATAATGCTGACCATGTTATTTTACTTAAGAGGGCGTGAAAGACAAAATGAATTTGCCTGTTGGAGAAGTTTTGGAGCAAGGTCTTGATTTGTCAAGGCTTGCTGTAAAAGAATTAATGGAGTCTTTTATGGATAAGGGTTTTTCTGGTTACATTGTTGATACTGTTTGGGGCCATTCTGGTGTTGAAGAGGGAGTTTTTTTGTTCAGGCAGGGTTTTTTGGTTGGCAGTTTTTTTGAGTACATGTCTTGTGGCGTGACTTACTTGGGTGATTATTCAATGCAGCATGTGTTTAATTCTTATGCAGCAAAAAAAGGTGTTGTGGATATTGTTGGTTTGAGTGTGCAGCAGGTTGACTTGATTATGGCGTTTAATGAAAAACTTAAAGTGACTGCTGAGTTGAATAAAAAAAATCTTTTAAAGTACTTGGTGGCAAATTATTCTAACTCGTTTGCAATGCTTGCACTTGAGCAATCAAAGCAGGGAAGCGGGGAAAGTAAAAGTATTTTTAAGAAACTTGGTTTGGCAGGACTTGGTGAATGATTATGGGTTTTTTTGACGGTGCGAAAAGGGCTTTGCGTGGTGTTGCAAGTCGCATGCTTGATGTTGATGAGTCAAGCGGTTCTTTGAGGCAAATGGGTGCGATTGAAGATTTTTTGGGTAAGTTTGAGTTTGACACTAAAAACATTAGTGAGATTTCTGAGTTAATGCGTGTGTTGCAAAAGAAACATTTGGTTGACTCTATTTGTGTTGCGTCATCAAATGGCAGTTTGGTTGCTTCAAGTAATGGAGAGGATTTTACTGAGGCTTTGACTGGCACGGCTTTGTTTAATTATGTTCAAAGTGAATTACCAAAGAGCAGTGTTTTGTTTGTAAAGGCAAATGGTTGGTACATGGTTTTTCCTTTTAAGAAAAAAGTTTTTATTGTAAAGGCAATGGATTACCTCACTCCAATTGAGCTTGAGGTTTTGGCAAAGGAAGTTGAGGACTTTTTGGGCAAAAAATAAGGTTTTTTTTGGTAACTTTTAAAAACGGGTTCATGTTATTTTTTTAGTAGGTTGTGAAAATTGTGGGTAAAATAATTGCAGTTATTTCTGGGAAAGGTGGTGTTGGCAAAACTACTTTGACTGCCGAGATTGGTTTGGCTTTGGCTAAAAGAAATTTGAAAGTATGTGTTGTTGATGCTGATGTTGCAATGGCTAACTTGAGCCTTCTTTTGAACATGCAGGGCTCGCCAATTACTTTGCATGATGTTTTGCTTGGCGAGAGCGTGATTTTTGATGCAATTTATGATGGTCCTTTTGGGTTAAAGCTTGTTCCAAGTGGTTTGAGTCTTGACAATTACAGGCGTGTTGATCCTGAAAGGCTTGCAAGTGTTTTGGAGACAATTAAAACACAGTTTGATTTTATTTTGCTTGATTGTCCTGCAGGAATTGACAAGGGTGTTATTGCCGCGATTTCTGCTGCTGATGAAGTTTTGCTTTTGACTATGCCTACTCCGCCGGCAATTGCTGATGTGTTAAAGGCAAAGATTACTTGCAATAGATTGAATGCAAGAGTTATTGGTGTGTTGATTAATTTTTACAGGCAGGAAAAAGGAGAAGTAAAAAAGGAAGACATTTCAAATATTTTGGAGTTGCCAATTTATGGTTTGATTCCTTTTGATGATGACTTAAGGCAGACTTTTGTTGGAGAGAAGCCTGTTCCTTTGATGGTTAGAAAGCCTGGTTCGCCTGCGGCTCTTGCAATTCAAAAAACTGCTTCAAAGCTTGCTGGTTTGCCGGTTGAGTTTGATTTGGGTGAAAAAAAGCAGGGATTTTTTGCCAGGTTGCTTAGTATTTTTAAGAGAAAGCCAGTTGAGAAAAACTCTGGTTCTTTTAAGACTTTTAGAGGAGAAAAAAAGGGGGAGTAATTTGTGAGTGGTAGACCATTTGATTTTTTGAATGACAGCATTGGAAAGGAAGTCCTGATTCTTTTGAAGGAAAACATGACTGTGCGCGGAAAACTTGTTGCGTTTGATGTTCACATGAATCTTGTTTTGGAAAAAGCAGAGACACTTGAAAACAATGAGCCAAAAACAAAGTATGGCAAATTAATGGTTCGCGGCGACAACGTATTAATGATTTCACCGTGACTGTTTTTTTCTTATGCCTAAAGAACGTGGTAAATTTAGTGCAAGAAAAATAAAGCAAATGCAGGAACACAGTCTAAGGTTAGCCGGAATTGAAATTACAGCTCAAAGAAAAAAAATTATGCGATTTAGTGCAATGCTTTTACTAAAAAGAAAAAAAATAAATGATTTAATTAATTTTTATAGTGGATCTAATTTTAAGGTTGCAAAAGCTGTTGTTATGATTGCAAAACCAGATTTTAAAATAACGACACAAGCTGGTTTAGAAATACTTTGGAAAAATAAATCAGTTGCTCTTATGGAATTAGTATATCAAAAAGCAACTCCTGCACTGCCACTTGTATTGTCATTTTTGAATCATCCTTCAAGTACTTTAAGAATCGGTGCAATTAATGCTGTGGCACAATACGCCTTAGAAGACAAGAGTTGTTGGGGCTCCAAGCAAAGCAACATATTCATCACTCGAAAAACCGCTATATACATGAACCCATTTTTTTACTCTGCGACCATTTGCTGACTTTGGGAGATTTGTTCCGCTAAATTTTTCTTTTTTAGAATAGTAAAATGGGTGTGTTGGTCCGTCATCTTGTCCGCCGTCAATTATTCGGGTCCATTTTCCACTAATTTTTACTGAAGAAAGTTTTCCATTTTCATATTTTGCCAAAAATCTTCTCTTTATATAAGGAAATTTTAGTTTGACTAATCGAACTTTTTTTCTTTTATATATGACTATATTACTACCATCCATCAATTTTGTGAGTTTTATTGTGTTGTTTTTGGTTTTTGAAAATCCATAAGTTTGAAGATCTGTTGTCAGATTTAATTCTATTTTTATGGTGTACTATTTCTTGTGATTTTAAAGTTCGCCCTAATTTTTTGCTAGCCACCCAGCGGCTTACTAATTTTTTGCTGTTAGAAAATCTTCTATATCCTTTACCGTCCAAATATGTTTCTGCCATTTAGATACCTCCACGTTTTTTATTTTCTTTTTCATCAAGGTATATTTCTGCCCCCTTGCATAATTGAAATGTGACACTAACTCCTTCTTCTTCTCTGTATCTTGACATTCTTTTTAACAAATCTATTGGGATTCGGATTGTAATAATTTTAGTTTTTCTGTACATTTCAATCAAACTATGCATGTATATACATGTAAGTATTTATAAAACTGCTTTTATGGCCGCACCGGAAATCTGCTCTAAAGCTAATTATAAATTCTTAAAACCAATTTTTTGTATGAATCTGCTTTTTACAGAACAAATCGAAAATAAGAG
>CAYIJY010000091.1:0-4628 GCA_964363785.1 uncultured archaeon | reverse complement strand
CCATAGGAGAAGCTACTGGAAAATTAAAGGCTGTAAAGCTTCCTGAGACTGCACAAAATATTTTTTCAACAGCAAAAATTCACGGTGAAAATGCGTGGGAAATGGTTGGGCATCAATGGAAATATACATCGACTTGGATTGATGCACAGGCGCGCCATATTTTGCAAATTACTTTAGAGCTTGGGGGCAGAATTAGTCCGGAAACAAGTGAGGTTATAGAAACTGCTGCTAAAAGCATTTACTTTGGAGAAGCACCAGCTTTACGTACAATACAAGGCATAGATCAGCATGTTATTCCTGATAGTGTTGATCACGCAAACAGGCTTTTGGATTACAGCAAAAAAGCATTAGATCAGGGCTTTGAAATATATTCTGACGGAATACATCAATTAAAAAAAGTATATAAGCGTGAAGGAATAAATGTTCAAGTTGGAGTGCCTGAACAGATTGTAGAAAATACAGTTGTTTTAAAGAAAGGTCAACATTTAGGTCCACATAATGGTCACGGTTGGTTACATATACAATCAGAAGGGCATAATATACAAATAAAAAATAACTGTAATTTGCCTGATTCTACAGAATCGGTTTTGAATATTATTGGTTTAGTAGTAGAAAATGGAACTTATGAAGAGATATTTGATCCAGATAGCGGAACACTTACAAGACGAATAAGGTCTCAACCACAAGGTTGTAATAACGAAATATTTGTTATTCTGTCTAATTTATCGCCTGGAAGTGTCCAAATAGCTAGGCCAAATAGTTGATTTAAATAAAATATAGTTCATGACTAAATGTGTATGTTGATAGTATGTCAAAAGTTTTTTATTTTAACGGATCTTCAAGAATAGTTGCTAAAGTATATGCTAGCATTTTATGCGGTTGTGAAGGTGAAGGTGATATTCTTATAGCGGTACCGCAAAATGTTGAACAAGGAATTAATAATGAAGTAAACAATTTTGTTCGCATTTTAGCATTTGATGGGGATATGGCGTGTCGTAAGACAAAACCAGGTGAATGGGTAGATGCAAAACTTACATTTTTTGGCAATATAAAAAAGAGCTCTGTAAATAAAATTATTTATAATTCTGACCTTTGCACTGAAAAAAACGAAATAAAAAAAATAGGCATTCTAAAAATTGAAAATAATAGTGGAATTGTAGATTTTGGTTTTTTTAAAGTATTAATAGAAAGTTTTAACCGAAATAATTCTGGAGTTATAAAAGAACTGAAAGTTAGCGGTTTTAAAGATGGCGACTTTATTGATTTATCAAATTGTTCAACTTATATTGACTTATATTATAAAGGGACAAAAGAAGAAATTCAAAATCAGAGTGCACTAATTTTTGTTCCACATCCTCCAGGTAAAGTAAGTTGCTTTTTTAATCCAACGACAAAAGTATATCCTGCCCACAGTAATTCTCTTTCAAAATTTAATCCAGAAGAATTAGTAAAACAATACTGGTTCAAGAAAATAGTATTAGAACTTTCTAAAGGCCCCACAACAACAAAGCAATTGTCTAAACTAACTAATTTTAATTCAGAAGAGCTAAAAGAATATTTAAAGGAAATGACTATTTTTCCAGTTATCCAAATGAAAGAACTTTTGAACGAAGACAATAATTCAATAGTGTGGCTATTAGCTAGTAAAGTAGAAGTTTATTATAAGGAAGAAGAAAAAACTCTAAAAAGAGAAGTTTTTGAAATAATGCTAGGTTGATTTTAATGGAAGAAAATTTTTTTTGGAAGAGTGCTTTGAAAGCAAGTGTTGTTGTTAATTTTTTTCTTATGATCTTCAGTCTTTTGTATTTTTTTATAGGTGACTTAAAATCTAATGGATTGATGTATGGTTTAGTTGGTTTGCAAAATCTTGGTTTGTATGGTATTTTGGTTTCAATTATTTTGCCACTTCAGGTTTTTGGTTGGCTTTTGTTTGGTTATTTTTATGGAAAATTTCCTGTCAAGCAGTCTTTTCTGAAAGTTTTTTTGTTTAGTCTTGTTTTTTATGGGTTGTTGTTTTTGTTTTTGAGTTTTTTTAACAGAGTAAATTTGTTTTATTTTTTGCTTTTTGGTTTGCTGGATTTTTTTTGGAGTGGTGTTTTTTTGTTTTTAGTTCAAGTTATTTCTTTTTATTTTTTGTTTGAATTTTTTAAAAAGCAAGAGGATTTTTCATTAGAAAGTAGTAAAGTTGTTGTTAGCGCAGGTCTTGGTAAGAGGGCAATAGCGTTTTTTATAGATTATTTTTTGTTATGGGCATTAAATATGGTGTGTTTGATGGTTTTATTTTTTGAGTTATCTGAAACTTTTATGAGTTATGGTTTTGTTGAAGGGATTACTATTGGTGGTGCTTTTGGTTCTATTTTCTGGATTTTAATTAATTTTTCCTATTGGGTTTTAATTGAAGGCTTTTTTGGTGTTACAATTGGAAAAAAATTAATGAAAATTAAAGTGGTAAAAGAAAATGGTGAAAAAATAAAGTTTAGTGATTCTTTTTTTAGGAATGTCTGGAAGTTTTTTCCTTTTTTTGAATGGGCAGCAGTGTTAGACTTATGGAAAATCCAAAAACAAGAAAATAGACAGCGCCTTCTTGACCAAGTGGCTGGCACTATAGTTGTTGAGGAAAAGAAAGTTTAACTGCCATTTTTTCTGGCATAGCAGTTTAACGCAAGGTATTTATATTCCCGAGTTTTTATTGTTATTGAAGGTTATTTTTTTGACAGACAGAACTCAAACCGGAATAGAAGGGCTTGACAAGGCCTTAAATGGCGGTATTCCATTCAAGAACATTGTTCTTGTGTCTGGTGGTGCTGGAACCGGTAAAAGTACTCTTTGCATGCAGTATTTGATTAATGGCGCCAAAATGTTTAATGAAAAAGGCCTTTACATTTCAACTGAACAATCAAGGGAAGAACTGTTAAGGGCTGCAGCAAATTATGGCTGGCCAATTGAAGAGCTTGAAAAAAAAGGAATGCTAAAAATAGTTTACTTTGACGTAATGCAGACTGATGGTTTTTTGCAAAAAATTTACGATCTTTACATTTCCTTTAAACCAAAAAGAATCGTCATGGATTCACTGACTACATTTACTGACTCAATGCTTGTTTCGGATGTAAAAGAAGAAACAGCATTTTCCATGGTTCAGATTGCCGAAAGCGTTTCACCCATTCCGCGAACAGAAAAAATAGTTGCAAAAACACTGCTTTACCATTTAATGAAAAAATTGAGGACATTTGACGCGACTATTTTGCTTACTTCTGAATTATTAGAAAAAATGGGTGGTCTTAGTGCAGATCAAATTTCAGAGTTTATTTGTGATGGAATCATAGTTTTGCATTCAGTCGAAGGTGAAGAGGGATTTCGAACATTGACTATTCCAAAAATGCGTTATACCAAACAAAAAAGTGGGATTTACTCTTTCGAAATGCGTGAAAGCGGAATTATAGTTATATCTGAATAATATTAGTTTTGATAATTATGCCATTATTATTTGATGCTTTTAGACTTGTGAAAGAGTTAGAATTAAAGGATGGGGAAATACATATAATGAAGACTCCAGTTTGCTTTGCTTTTACTCATATATTGGTAGATCTTCAAAAAGATTTAATTGAAAATATTGGTTTTAAAAAAACTTATTTTCAACTTTATGAGACAAATAAAAGTGGATCTAAAAAATACAATGAATCTTTCATTAAAAAACATGATTTTAACGACAAAAGAAAAGTTTTGAATTGGCAAATAAATATTGTTACATTGGGTGGTTGGGGTAAATTTGAAGTAATGTATATAAATTTAAAGGAAAACAAACTACGAATAAAATTTGATAATTCGCCATTCCCTAAAATGTATGGGCGATCTAATTATCCTGTATGTATTCTTGCTACAGGATTTACTGCTGGTGGAGCTGCAGCAAATTTCGGAGTTGAAGTTGATGCTTTAGAAACAAAATGCGTGGCTTTAGGGGCGCCTTTTTGTGAAATAATGTTTGCAAGTCCTGAAGAAATAAAAGAAAAAAGAGAAGAACAATGGGCGAAATTGGGCCTATTACAGTGATTGCATGAGTATTTTTGAATTATTTAACATTTCTAAATCTATTGAAATCATAGATGGAAATGTTTATTTAATGAAATACCCGATTAGTATTATGTCTCCAAACATGTTTTCAGATATTCAGCTTAGATTAATACAGGAGATAGGTATTGAAGAAGCATCAAAAAAGCTTTATAGCACAGCAAAAAATGGCTTTTATAAGTTCATGAATGAATCTGCAATTAAAAGAAAATTTGAAAATGAAATAGATGTAATTAACTTTACAAATAAAGTTTTAACTTTAACTGGTTGGGGTAAGTTCTCTGCTGAACAAGATTCTTTTAAAAAAAAAATTATTGTAAAGGTTGAAAATTCTTTTATGGCTAGAGAGTATGGCGATTCTACTTATCCATGTGACTTTATGTTAGCAGGTTTTTTGGCTGGTGGACTTTCAGGTGCATTAAAATCAAATTTTGATGGAACAGAAACAAAATGCATGGCTTGTAAAAATAGTCATTGTGAAATAGAAATAATTAAAACTAGTTAACAGTATTTTTTGTTATGCATATTAAAGATAAATTTTTTTCACTTTTTGAAATGGCATA
>CAYIJY010000090.1:0-4675 GCA_964363785.1 uncultured archaeon | reverse complement strand
GTTCGCTCTTCCTGCTCGCGCCTTTGTGCATCCATCTCCTCCCTTTGCTTTTCGAATTCCTTAATCCTTTCACAACCTTCTAAAAATTTTTCAGCTTCCCCTTCAAACCTTTCCTTTGCATAACCCAGTTCTTCCTCAAGCTTTTTTTTAGCAACGATACCACAAACTCTTTCAAATGAAGAGGCATCACTGTCAAAACCAAGCTCCACACCAGCCTCACTTGCAGCCTCCTGCATATCCCTTGGAAGAGGCAAATTCATTCCAATTGCAGGGTCACAAATATCAGTGCTAAAGTTTTGCGCACGCTGATTATACCTGTCACAAATCTGCCTGACAGAACCCTTGTTTTCCTCAAAGGCAGCACTAATCTGCGAAATCAATTCCTCTTGTTTTCCATCAAGACAAGCATTCTTAAAATCTGACTTGCTTGCATTCATTGCCCTAAGCAAAGCATTAGACATTTTCAAAGTAACTAAATAAACGCCACCACCAACATCAGCTTGCGTAATATCAGCACCACCAAAATCAAAACCAAGCCTGTCCCCCTCAAAACCAAACCCACCCTGTGGGCCTTGATTATTTCTTTGAGGCTGATTATAATTTTGTTGCCCCTGTGGACCGGACCCCACAAATGGGTCAGAATCACCAAAAGGATCTCCACTTGGACCAGCAAAAGGATCAGGGCCGCCTTGTCGAGGAGCAAATGGGTCAGGCCCCTGTGGACCGCCCTGAGGGCCGCCGAATGGGTCTCCGCCAAAAAAAGGATCTTGGGGGCCTTGATTTGGACCATTAGGGTCAAAGCCAAACTGACCAGTAGCAAAAACACTCAAAAAAACCATTAGGCTTAAAATTATCGGAAGTTTTTTCATTAAAAATCTTGCAAGCATTAAGAATAACCTTCTATTTAAAAGTATCGTAACAAATTTTTTTATTATCACAATCAATTATTTACTCAGGAGGAATGTGTTTTAGTTTGATTAAGCACTGTCGCAGACAATGCACGCATGCCAACTGGGCGTGACAGTGAACCTTTTAAGAAAAGGTTCACCAAAAACTTGTATTACCGCCCTGCAATGGCAGGGCATATAAGGCGTGTCAACTGCGCCATTCAGTTGCAGAGGTGGCAGAGCGGTTAAATGCGCCAGCCTTGAGCGGCCTTTTGATAAAAGGCCGGCGAAAAAGTAGATCGAGCTTTTTTCAAAAGCTCATCGCTACACGGCTAAATTATTATGCCCAAGAGAGCTGGTATCCGAAAGGATGCGCGAGTTCGAATCTCGTCCTCTGCGTTAACCCTTACGCGAGTTCACTGCGTACATGCACCATCTTTGATGGTGCGCTAATAAGCATATTAAAAAATTAATCGGAGTGGATTTGATTTTATGAAAAACACAGTTATTATTTTGTTTATTGTTTCAATTCTTTTTATTTCTGGTTGTGCACAAAATCAGGCCCAGAATAATCCTGCAAATGGTTTAGTCACAAATGGAACAACCAATTCACAGACAGAAAACCAAAACACGGAGGGGACTGATTTGGCAGCAAAAATAAAAAACGGGGACAACATTGCAGTTAATTACAAAGGCACACTTGAAAACGGAGAAGAATTTGACTCCAGTTTAAAACCAGGAAGGACTCCGCTTGAATTCACTGTCGGCGCAGGACAAATGATTAAGGGTTTTGACACTGCAGTTGTTGGAATGAAAGTTGGCGAAGAAAAAACAGTAACACTGCAAGCAAAAGACGCTTACGGCGAAAAAAGAGAAGACCTAATTAAGTTCATTCCAAAAGAACAGTTTGGAGAAATATTTGAGCAAATGGAAGTAGGGCAGCAACTCCAGTCAAGCACAGGCATGCCAGCAACAGTACTAGAAAAAACCACTGATGGCGCAAAAATAGACTTTAATCACTTTTTGGCAGGAAAAAAACTTATTTTTTGGATAAAAATAGTCTCAATAAATTAAAAGAAATTAAAAACACTTTGAAAAATAATCATATTAATGGAAAACAAAAAACCATCAATCTGTGTTTTAATTCCAGCATATGGAACTGTTCCGGTAAAAAGCTTTGCAAGCATAACCACTTTGTTAATGAACTCGGGAAGAAAATTCCCAATCAATGTATTGATTCTTGAGTCAACAATTATTTTTGAGTCACGAAACATTTTGCTTGAAGAGTTTTTGAAAACAAATTCCGATTACGCATTTTTCTTGGACTCAGACATGATTGTTCCAAGTGACTTGATTGAAAAACTGGTTGAACAGGACAAAGACGTTATTTCATCACTTGCTTTTACAAGAACAATGCCGCCAAGGCCTGCAATAAGAAAAAAAATCGGGGAAAGCTATCAGACAATTGAAGATTACCCACAAAACGCTTTAATTGAAGTTGACGCAGTTGGCCTTTACTCAATGCTAATCAAAAGGGAAGCCGTGCAAAAAATCCTTGATCAAACAAAAGGAAATTTTTTTGACATTAAAAGAAACGAAAAAGGCGAACTAAAAGGAGAGGACATTATTTTTTGTGAAAATATCAAAAAAAGCGGGTTTAAAATTTTTGTCCATACAGGAATAAAGATAGGCCATTATGGCGGAATAATTTTCCCAAGGTGAAAAAAGGGGCTTTAAAAAAAATTATTTTTTTCTGCCAATAATTTTTTCTACTCTTGACAATCTTTTCAGGTCAGCCTCAACCCTGTTAAAATTTTCGGATAACCCTAAAACTAGTTTTATGTAGGCATGATCTTTGGAAATAATTCGCCTAAACCAACGATTTATGCTTTTGATTTCTTTCCTAAGTGCAAAAGAATCATGCAAAAAATGCCTCAAAGAAGCAGCAGCCCCAGAAATCTCACTTAAATCTGTCCCGCCTCTTGAAAGAAAGTCTTCCAGGGCATCAACATTCGATTTAATTTTTTTTAAGTCATGAGTTCTAGATAAAGAAAGAACTTGGCGATTTAAATTCGAGAGTTTTTCCTCAAGTTTTCTCTTTCGCCAACCACTAAATCCCCTGGAAAAAATGTTTCTCTTAGCCAGATTATTTTTGGCCCGATTTTTTTTAAAAACCACGATAAATAAACAATGAAACTAATTATTTAATCTTCCTTAGGCAAAAATTTCCTTAGACAAAAAAAACCCAAGCGCAAAAGGAATAATATAAAATTTGAATGACTAAAAGACTATTAGTGTTAATACATGATTAAAGTTGTGCCTTCGGTATTGTCAGCAGATTTTTCAAAAATAAATAAATGGCTGCCTGAGTTTGAAAAGGCAAAAGCCGACATGATCCAATGGGACATAATGGATAACATGTTTGTCCCAAACTTTGGTGTAGACCTAAAATGGATCCCCATTTTAAGGGAAAAAACAAAGCTATTTTTTGACTGCCATTTAATGGTTGAAAAGCCTGAGACCTATTTTGAAAAGCTTGCAAACATGGATGTTGAATCAATTACCTTTCACATTGAAACAGTCAAAAACCCAAACGAAACAATCAAGCAAATAAGGGACCTAGGGATAGGCGCAGGCATAGCTGTAAACGATGGCACTTCAGTTGACAAGATATTGCCTTTTTTACACAAAGTAGACATTGCGCTTGTAATGACTGTAAAAGCAGGGTTTGGTGGCCAAAAATTCATTGAAACCAACCTAAAAAAGATAGAAAAGATTGCCAGCCAAATCAAAAAAGAAGACATGATTTGTGAAATACAAGTTGACGGCGGAGTTAATCTTGAAACCGCAAAAAAGGCAGTTTTAGCCGGCGCAGACATTTTAGTCGCTGGGTCATTTGTCTTTACGCACAAAAAAGGCCCAAAAGAAGCCATTTTAGAGCTAAAAAACCTCAAATGAATTTGCCTTTAAATTCCTTTTCTAACCTACATAGATAGTTCAAAATAAATCCCTTAAAATATTTGGGAAAATTCAGCAAGGCAAGTATTAACGCACCATCGCAAGATGGTGCACATACCCGCACGCAAACCGGGCGTGACGGTTCTTGCGGTGGTGGCAGAGCGGTCTAATGCGCACGCCTGGAACTGCACTTTTCTTTTAATCGCAAAGCCTCCTGTTTTGCTAAAAAGAAAAGCCAGCAGAAAGCGTGTATCCCTCGGATGCGCGAGTTCGAATCTCGTCCACCGCGTATTTACAAAAAAAATATTTCAAAAATTATTGCAATGCTTTATGCATGTAGTAACAAAATTGCAACTATAAAATAAACAAGTATTGAAGAAACATCCGAAACTATAGTTGCAAATGGGCCACTGCCAAGAGCGGGATCCATCTTTAATTTTTTAATTATTAAAGTAGTGGTAAGTGCAGTAAAACTACTGATAGTCAAAGTAATGAACATTGAAATGCCTATTACAAATGCAATAAAAGTTTCTTTCCAAAAAAGTGAAATAATTACAAAAATTACAAACCCAATAATTAAACCAAGTAAAGCCCCAATAACCATTTGCTTTAAAAAATATTTTTTTATGTTTAAGTCCTGACCCATGATTGCCAAGTCCCTAATGAAAAGAGTTTGGTGCTGCGTGCCAAGTGCATCACTCATGTAAACAATTGCAGGCACAAAAAATGCAAGAATTAAATATTTCTGAAGAGTTGACTCAAACACACTTATTAATATTGCTGCAATAGTTATACCAAAAAGCCAAATTAACAACCAAGGCAACCTATGA
>CAYIJY010000089.1:0-4687 GCA_964363785.1 uncultured archaeon | reverse complement strand
TTTGATGAATGACAATAAAAAAAATAACCAAAGGAACGTTCTTGGACGAAGACACAAACCCAATTTTAGACAAATCAGATGCTGCAATGCTTGGAATTGGCTTTGACTTGACCGCCTCATTTGCAAAAGGAACCAGACTTGGCCCACAGGCAATACTTAGTTCTACAAGACAAACAGAATTTGAAACCCCTGCAAATGGCAAACGACTTGATGAAAAAATAAAAGTACATAACCTTGGACTCTTTGAGTTTAATTATAAAAATAACTTGTCAGAAAAACAAATTGAAAAAGAAACAAGAAAAATGATTGATACAGCAAAAAAAGAATTAAAAAAAGCAGTTGAAAAACAAAAATACTTGATTGTATTTGGCGGAGACCACTCAACAACAAATGTAACACTGCAAGCACTATCAGAAAAAATTAATCCAAAAGAAATCTGTTGGCTAAGACTTGACGCACACCTTGATTTACGAAATGCACTTGAAGACAACCCAGTAAGCCACGGATCAATTGGAAGAAGAGTATTTGACAAAGGAGCAAAACAAATCTTTATCGGAATAAGGGACCACATTAGCATAGAAGAAGCACAATTTTTAGAACAAAATAATTTAGTTGATGATGTATTTTATTGTCCAACACAACCAAAACAACTTTACGAAAAAAAATTACCAAACTGGATAGAAAAAGAAAACTTATTTTTTAACGGAAAAATAAGTGAAAAACAAATGAACAAAATCTTGTCCAAAATCGACAAAAAATACTTATTCATAAACATTGACATTGACGCACTTGACGCAAATGATTTTCCAGGCACAGGAACCCCAATGCCATTTGGATTATCCACAAAAGAAATGAATGACTTATTGTTTAGCGTAATTGAACACGCTAAAAAAAATGGCATAAAAATCTTGGGCTTTGACATTGTAGAAGTATTTCCACTTTTAAAAAACGAGAAAAAAGGCTATTCAATTGAAAACGCAATAACAACCGGAAATGAAATGAAAGCTGCACTTTTAGCTTACAATTTACTTTACTGGAGCTTTTTAGAAAGATTTTATTAAACGTTAAGTAGTGCTTTGCTTTTTCTTTGCATCATTTTTTCCGTTCTGCTGCTGTTGACTTCCCCAAAACTTAGTAAAATTAGCCCTATAAAAATTAGTTAACTCCCTAAGCTCTTTAGGTGAAGCAACTTTTAAGACATCAAGTTCTGGTGCAAACATTTCACTGTAACGATCCCTTCTTCGAATTAGTTTTAATGAGCCATCCATTTTAATCAAAACCATTGGCGCACGCTTAAGTGTGTTAAAGTTTGAAGACAAAACATTACTATAAGCCCCTGAATCCATTATAGACAAAAGATCTCCAGCCTCAAGCTTTGGCAGCTCACGATTAATTCCAAGTTTATCAATAGAGTCACAACTTCTTCCGGCAATAATGTACTTGTGAGTTCTTGTCTTGTTCATTTTTGTAGCAGGCAAAATATCATAATACTGCTTGTAAATCATTGGATCAGGCAAAAAAGCATAAGTTGAACCATCAGTAACCGCAATGTTATTTTTCCCAACCTGCTTGTTGCTAATGACTGTAACCAAACCAACGCCTGCATTTGCTGTAATTACTTTTCCAGGCTCAAAAACCAAGTTAAGCTTTGGCAATTCAAGCTTTTCAAGAGTCTTTTCAAATTCATGAACAAACTTTGGACCCATTTCCCAAGTCTTGAAATAAACCTTATTACCATAATCAAAAGGAAAACCACCACCCAAATCAATGTACTTTATTCTTTCCCCATACTTATGTGCGTGCTTTGTTAAAGTCAAAAGTTTTTGAGCAGCAAGATGGTAAACACGCGGGTCTTCAACGTATGCTCCGTGAAAATGCAAACCAATCAAATCCAAATGCTTGCTCTTGCATGCAAACTCAATTGCCTTTCTTGCACTAGGATAAGGAATACCATATTGATGTTCAAGTGTTGAATATTTTCCGATTTTGATTTGAGGATTAACCCTGATAAAAGTCTTGATTTTTATTCCTGCACTCCTGCCAACACGAGCCATTCTTTCAAGCTCTTCAACAGAATCAGCAGTAATTGCCTTTAAGCCAAGCTTAGCTGCAAACAAAATATCCTGCTCTGACTTGTACAAGTTAGTAAGAGTAATTTGCCCTGGCAAAAAATCAGCAAGCAAACCCAAAATAATTTCACCAGTACTGCTTGCATCAAGCTCAAAGCCCTCTTCACGACAAATCTTCATGATTTCAATGTTAGAATTAATCTTTCCGGCGTATTGAGGCCTAAGTTTAGCGTAAGGAAAAGACATTTTGAATTCACGCAAATTCTCCCTAATCTCACGTTCAATTAGAATGTAAAGCGGAGTGCCAAATTTCTTTGCCAAATCCATGACAGAATGCTGTTCAATGTAAAGAGTCCCCTTCCAGTCTTGGGACAAAAACTTCCAGCGTGGCCTTAAATATTTTTTTGAAATAGCAGGCTTTGCTTTCATTTTTTTCTTAAAGGTCTTGCTTTCCATTTTTTTTATCAACAAAAAAGTTTTAGAGTAATAATTAAACTTTTCATAAATACTTTAAAAAGGTTACTCTAAATTATACAAGTATGGATTCAAAAAAAACTGATTTTTTAAAAGAAAAAATAAAACACATTGACATAAAGAGCTTTGACTCAACACAAATAATTGACGCAATGTCAAAAATGTCATTTAGCTCCCGCGACACAGCAGAAGCCGCAAAAACCTTTGACATGATGCTTAAAGACAAGGACTGTGCAGTCATCCTGACTTTGGCAGGAAGTACAAGTGCAGGCGGATGCATGCAAATTTACCATGAATTAGTCAAAAACAACATGGTTGACGCCATAGTCTCAACAGGTGCATCAATAGTTGACATGGATTTCTTTGAAGCACTAGGATTCAGCCACTATAAAGGCACACCAAACGTAGACGATAATCAGCTAAGAGGGCTTTACATTGACAGAATATATGACACTTACATTGACGAAGAAGAACTGCAAACATGCGACAAGACAATTGGCATAATTGCAGAAGGACTTGAACCACGACCATACTCTTCAAGGGAATTCATCCGCGAAATGGGTCGCTATTTAACAAAGAATTCCAAGAAAAAAGAATCACTAATACAAATTGCATTTGAAAAAAATGTGCCAATCTTTTGCCCTGCATTCTCAGACTCAAGCGCAGGCTTTGGATTAGTCCTGCACCAGCATAACAGATTAAAACAAAAAAAGCCTTACGTGTCAATTGACTCAGTCAAAGACTTTTATGAGTTAACAAGAATAAAAATGGATGCAAAAACTACAGGCTTATTCATGGTTGGCGGCGGCGTGCCAAAAAACTTTGCACAAGACACAGTCATTTGTGCAGAATTACTTGGAAAAGAAGTCCCAATGCACAAATACGCGATTCAGATTACAGTTGCTGACCCGCGCGACGGAGCATGCTCAAGTTCAACTTTAAAAGAAGCTGCTTCATGGGGAAAAGTGGACACGACTTACGAGCAAATGGTTTACGCAGAAGCAACAACAGTCTTGCCATTAATTGGAAGTTACATTTACCACAAAGGCAACTGGAAAGCACGAACCGGATTTGAGTTTGGAAAAAAATTAGATGAAAACAAAATTTAGGTTTGCTTTGGCAATTTAATCCAAAAATCCCGCTCACTTGCAAGTTCAGCTCCAATTTCCATGGCTCGGCCATGAAAGCTAACAAGACGTGAAACAAATTTTTTGCTTAAATTCGCTTGCTTTGATGAAACAATAAGAAAATTCAAGAATGAAATGTTTGCGGAAATATATCCTGCCTGATTATCAAGCGCCTGAGTTATAATGTTCGCATATTCAGAAACATATTTTTTTGGAACCCTGCCAAGGTTTCCTTTAGTGGCTTCTTCAGTCCTATCGCCGGCATAACGTTCAAGCAAGTGCACAATAGTTCTTTCTAACTCAGTTTTTCTTTTTTTCATAAAACTAAATTCACGCGCAAGGCGTTCCTGATGGTCCTCATAATCATAATCCCATTTTACATGCTGTTTTAACGCTAGCCTCTGCTGCCGAAACTCCTTGCTCCTAATAAAACCCCTGAAATTCCTTATTTGTTGATTGATTTTTTGTTCGCCTAAGCCAATAATAAGCCCTTTAAGCCTTGAAAGCCATTTGGATTCTATAGGAATTACACGAGGAAAATGCAGTAGCAAGAAAAAGTATTTTTTTAGGTAATTAACTTCCGCTTTGACAGCTTCTTCTCTGGCAATTTTTATTTGGGCAAAAATTGCGGCTTTGTGGCTTTTGCTTTTTGTGGATTTCCACATTACATTAAAATCAGAAATTTTTTTCCTTGTATCACGCAGCCGCGTTTGTTCCGGCCCTAAGTTTCTGGCAATTATTGACTTGGCCCGCCCAGTAAGATTTGCAAGTCCTGTTTCTGAATAAGTTCTTCCGCGCCTGCCAGCAATTTCAAATCCATAAACTCTGCTTTCACGAGGCATTTAAACAATAATAATTCCTTTGAGCAATTTAAACTTAGCTAAAAATTCACTTTAAATGCTGAAAAATAGTTGTCTGCTTTTTGAACAGATAATTTTAAAATCCCCCTGACATACAAGTAGTATTGGTTTATATGAACGCTAAAACATTAACCATTTCAAAAGATGAATACAAAAA
>CAYIJY010000088.1:0-4708 GCA_964363785.1 uncultured archaeon | reverse complement strand
AAATTTAATGTGAAGTAAAATGTCTAATGGCAAAACAATCTCTACACAACAAATCCAAAAAAAACTAGAAAATCTCGAAAAAGAAGTTAAAATAATCAAAAAACAACAATTATTGCCAGTAGTACGGCTTTCTGATAAAGAAATGGCGGAACTTGAAAAAGCAAGAAAAGAAATCAAGTCAGGAAATTATTTAACAGAAAAAGAACTATTTGAAATACTGAGAAAGTGACAAAATTTGAGTTTCACTGTCAAGACTCCAAAAAAAATAAGGAAGCAATTCGAACAGTTTGACCTCAAACTAAAACATCGCTTGGATGAACTTTTTCTTGAACTAAAAGAAAACCCAGTCCCTGCAAATTCTTACAATGTAGAAAAAATAGCAGGGTCAGATTATACCTACAGAGTTCGCCTTGGAAAGATAAGAGTAATTTATGATGTTTTATGGAAAGAAAAAGAAATCTGGCCCATAAAAATTGAAAGAAGAAAAGACAGTACATACAAACAATTTTAGGAAAAGACAAACATGGTTAAAGTAACAATTCAAGTAATGCAAAAAGAACTTGATAATTTAGAGCATATGGCAGTTTGCTGGAACCATTGCAACAAACACAAAGGAAGTTTAAACGCTACAGAAGAAGAACTATTCAAATTTACACAAGATTGCAAAAAATGCTCTAAAATAAATAGAGAAATAAGCCACAGCAATCTGCATTTATGGTCAAAACTTGTTACAGCCTATCTAAAAGCAAACAACAAAAACTAAGCCTGAAATTTTAGATTATAAAAAAAACTCGTGTTTTTACGTTTGTACTAATTTTGACATTGTACCAAAATTGCTTTATAAAGCCCCAAAGGGTATTACTTTAGAAAGTAAAAAAACTTAACAAAATTATGATAATTAACATCTCCTTTCACACCTCACAAAAAATGGGGCCAAAAGGCCCTTTTTTCTTTTTTTTGGTTCAAAAACATCTTAAAAGCGGTTTAAAATGACTACTCAGCCATGGGAAATACTAAGACCATTAACAGACATAGCAAACCAAACAAGCCCTTACATAAAAATAATAGTGGCTTTATTTTCAATTGCGCTATTTATAGTCGCTTTACTAGCCTATAGAAAGAAGCCCTCAAAAAGACTGCTTTTTGTTGCTTTGGCATTCTTTTTCTTTGCAATAAAATGGCTTGTAAAAGTCATAGATATCTTTATATCCCCTGGCGCATTTTTGGCTGATTCAAGTGAAAATGTCTTTGAGCTAGCAATTTTAGCCCTGCTTTTTTTTGCAATCATAAAAAAATAGGCGTGAACACAAAATGGGTGAAATCGAGGACTCTTTGTCCTTGGATACAAGGCAAAAAATCTATAACGTGCTAAAAGACTCACCCGGACTGCACTTTAGAGAAATCCAACGAAGAACAGGCTTAGCCACAGGCAGCCTACAATACCACTTGGACTACTTAGTCAAAAAGCACTTGGTTAGACAAGTCAAAGAAAAAAAATTCACACGCTTTTACTTAATCAGAGAAGAGCAGGTTGAAGAAAAAGAAATGGCGGCGCTACGCCCAGAAAGCACAAGAAAAATAATTATTTACCTCTTAAACAAAAAAGAGCAACAAACAAACAAATAGCAAAAAACATTGAACTGAGTCCCTCTACAACTTCTTTCCATTTATCAAAATTACTTGAAAAAGGAATAATTGCAAAACAAAGAAAAGGAAAAAAAACAATCTTTTCTTTGGTTGAACCACAAAAATCAGTCGACATTTTAATCTCATTCAAAAAAAGCTTTTTTGACGAAATAGTTGACAACTTTGTACAAGTATGGCAAGAAATCTAAACTTTTAAATTAAACCAATTACTATTTTTTTAGATGGACAGAAAAGAAAAAATAAAAATTATTTTGAGTAGACTCAAAAAAAAATATCCACACGTAAAAACCACTTTAGATTACGAAAACGCGTGGCAACTCTTAGTAGCGACAATTCTTTCTGCACAATGCACAGACAAGCGCGTAAATATTGTCACACAAACACTATTCAAAAAATACCCTAAAGTGCAAGACTATCTTAATCTTTCTCAAAAAGAACTGGAAAAAGAAATCAAGTCAACTGGCTTTTACAAAAACAAATCAAAAAACATTCTAGCAACAGCAAAATTAGTTACTCAAAACTTTAATGGTAAGGTTCCAGACACAATGGAAGAATTAATTACATTACATGGAGTTGCTAGAAAAACTGCAAACATTGTACTCTCAAGTGTTTATGGAAAAAATAACGGAATTGCAGTTGACACACATGTGACACGATTGTCCCAAAGAATAGGTATTTCAAAACACAAAAACCCAGTCAAAATAGAGCAGGACTTAATGGACGCGGCTCCGCAAAAAGACTGGGACAAGCTTTCTTTACTTTTAATCCATCATGGGCGAGACACTTGCCAAGCAAGAAAACCCAATTGCGAAAAATGCATACTAAATGACATTTGTGAATCTGCGTTTAAGTTCTAGAAAAGTGAGGAAAAAAAACAGTTTAATTTATTCAAGGAGTTTAAAGAATTCTTCTTTGATCATTTTCAAATCTTTTTTGATTATCTTTGTCAAAAGTTTTATTCTAATTTCTTTATGAAGAGGAACCAGAGTGGTTCTTCCATCCTGATGTTCAAAAAATAAATGAGAGCCTTTTTGCCGTATTTCTTTAAAACCCAAAACGTGAAGTGCTTCAATTACTTTTCTTGTTTTAACAGAACTAGGCATTCACTGTAACCTTTTCAACTGAAACAAAAGAAGTTCTTTGCTTACCTTTCCTTTCCGTTTCAACTTCCAAGCAAAGTTCTATCGCTTCTTTAATATTTTTCAACACTTCCCTTTTTGTTTTGCCTTGAGTGTGGCAACCTTGCAGAGCAGGAACATCCGCAATAAACCAGCCCTCTTCATCTTTTTCCAAAATAACGTCAAAAGTTTTTACCTTCAACTTAACCACCAAAAATATTAGCGTTACAATTCAAATAAAAGGCTTTTTAGAAAAAAGTCAAAAAAAGGAATTTATTAAAACTGTTGAAAGTGGAAGATGGAGGAATCGAACCTCCGACCTCTCGATTATCAGTCGAGTGCACTAGCCGCTGTGCTAATCTTCCAACAACATTATTTTTGGGTTATTAATGTTTTTAATAGTCTCTTCCAACAAGACTAAGCTACCCTCCCAAAATCAGGCACTTTAGGATTTTTTCCAATGTAATGTTTTTAAATGGTTTTAATGCTGATACAGGTTTTTTACTCAAGGTTTTCAATTATGCTTTCAACTATTTCTTTTGTTTTTTCTTTATGTATTTTTCCTATTTTTTTTAAAACAAGATCTTTTTCCAGTGTTGTAATTGCATTAGTTTTTGCAAAGCTTTCCTTTTCAAATTTTCCCTCGATAAGTGAACCCTTTAATGAAATACACTGATCCTTATTTTTGCTTGTAACTGCACAAGCCCAAAAATCCCATTTTTTGTTAAAATCATCATTTGAAACTATTAACGCAGGCCTTACCTTGAACTGCCCAAGATTTGAAAATGGAAACCTGACAAGAATTATATCACCTTGCTGCAAAACAAAAACCTCACAAATAACTTTCCCAGTAATTATCTTCTTCGTCTTCCCAAGCTTTTGCAAAGGATTTTTGTGACCACTCTGAATATCTTTCTTTACCCATTTTTTCTCTAAACATTTCTCTGATAAGTTCGCTTCTGCTTTTGTAAAGTCCTTTTTTTACCTGTTCATCAGCCCATTTTTCCATTTGTTTTGTAACATCAGCACTAATAGTAGCCATAAAAATATATAGCTGGCTATATATTTAAAATATTAATTAATTGCTTAAAGAAATAGACTTGGTAAATTAGTGCAGGATTTTAAACGTTTGGCACAAAAAAATCTTAGTAAAATCGGCATCTAGCCCCGTAGTCTAGAGGCCAAGGATACAGGGCTTTGACCAGGAACTTGTTTTTTGGTTCGCCAAGGCAGGACCTTTGGAAGAGACCCTGGGACAAGAGTTCGAATCTCTTCGGGGCTATTTTTTATTTTCTTCTTGCAAATCTTAAACCATACTTTTTAGCTTCTTGCTTTATCTCTTGCACTCCTGCACGCTTTGCTTTTAGCCTATTAATTAAAGTTTTAAAAACAGGTTTTTCTTTAATTATTTTCAAAAGCGCCCTTAATCGCACAGGATCTCCACCGAAAAAAATTATAAGAGTTTTTACTTGAGCTTGAGTTAAACCACTAGAAGCCATAAGTTCACTAATTTTATAATTTTCAGAAACAGGCTTTATTGGCTTGCTAGCTTGAACTCTAGATTGAATTTTTCTAGTGCCAATTACGCTTTTTTGTCTAAATCCAATTCTTCCCACCACATTTTGTTTTGGTGCAAGAGCTCCAAGAAGGACTACCCCTACCAAATGTTTTTTTCTGGTCACAGGATTTTCTTTACCTGCAATTATGCTTTGTAAAGTATTTCCAAGCCCTTCAATTCGTCTTCTATTTTCAATAAAAAAAGTTAACTCTTTTGAAGATAAAACTCCTGAATCGTGAAGTTCCTGCAATTTTTTCATTTGTTCAGAAGAAATATCAACCATATTATCACAAAAAAAAAATCATTATTCCCTAGTTCTTATTTGACTCGACCATACTTGTCTTCATACCGAACAATGTCATTTTCATCAAACACTCCAAAAGAA
>CAYIJY010000087.1:0-4718 GCA_964363785.1 uncultured archaeon | reverse complement strand
CTGCAACATATTTTATTATGTCATTTATTTGTTCGGAAGTGTAACCAAGATTTTTTAGCGCGATTGAAACAGAATTGTTGATAATTTTGAAATATCCTCCGCCTGCAAGTTTTTTGAATTTTACAATTGCAAAATCAGGCTCGACACCAGTAGTGTCACAATCCATGACCAAACCAATTGTTCCGGTTGGCGCAATCACAGTTACTTGGGCATTCTTAAAACCGTGTTTTTCCCCAATCTCAAGTGCACGATCCCAGCATTCCCTTGCTGATTCAAGCAAGTCACTTGGGCATTCCTTTGGATTAATTCCCTGAGGAGCAATTGACAAACCTTCATACTCAGTTGGCTTTGCATTGTAAGCAGCCCTTCTGTGATTCCTAATTACTTTTAACATGCTTTCCTTGTTTTTTTCATAACCGGGAAACGGAGAAATTTTTTGAGCCATTTCAGCTGACGCAGCATAACTTTCACCGCACAAAATAGAAGTTATTGCACCTGCAATAGCCCTTCCTTTTTCAGAATCATAAGGAATACCATCAATCATTAGCACTGTCCCTAAGTTAGCATAACCCAAGCCAAGCGTTCTGAACTCATAACTTTTTGCTGCAATTTGTTCACTTGGAAACTGAGCCATTAAGACACTAATTTCCAAAACAATTGTCCAAAGCCTTGTTGCATGCTTGAATGCTGCAATGTCAAAGTTGTCATCATCATCCAAAAACTTTGCCAAATTAATGCTTGCAAGATTACACGCCGTGTCATCCAAAAAAAGGTATTCGGAACAATTGTGGATAGAAATTCCATTTGCAATAAATGAATGAGTAAATGATTCTTGCAAATCAAAAACTTCTTTCTCACCGACATAAGTCAAAGACTTAACACTATCATATGGATAGTCTTTGTAAGTTGAAACACTTTCGTTTAATTCTTTTAAGCTATTTGCTTTTTCTGACTCTTGCATAAAGCCAATTAATTGTTCAAACTTTACTCTACTTGATCTTGAAACCCTTAAACTATGCATTTCTTTAACAGGATATTCTTTTAATCCGCCTTTGCCGTCAGGCAATAAAGCAACATTTTTTCCTGCTCTTCTATTTTGGTATAATTTAGTTTTAATTCCAAAACCAAGCAACATTATTTGCACGTCTTTTAGTAACTGCAAACTAGTCAAGTCAAGGCTAACATACTGCGATTTTTCACCATAATTAGCTACTGTTCCATCAGAAGTAAACAACCCCTGTAAAATATATTTTTGCTCGCCTAAAGACAAGGCAAAAATTTTGTCAGAGATTAATTTTTCGTGTGACTTTTTTGAAAGATCAATGTACTGAGAAACCTTTTCAATTGCATTTTTTGAAGCAATTGATAATTTTGCACTGGTTTTTGTCATCTGTGCAGTTATAACGGCATTTTTGTGCGTAATTTTTTCAAAATTGTTTGAATAATAATCTGCAAACTTTTCAACAATTTTTACTTCAAGTTCTTTATCCATTGTAATCTGGATTTTTCCACCAGAGCCACAACCATCACCCAAGAAAGCTCCAAGCAACTGGAAAAAAGTCTTATCACTTGGTTCTACTATTTCACTAACAGTTGAACTTGGAATGCAAATAAAATCATCCTTTGTCAACTCTGCAGCCTGAACAAAGCCTCTGTTTACAGTAAAGACTTTATGGTCAGCTGTCAACTGTAATTCATAACCTGACTTTGTTTCAAGTTTATACACTGGTTTTACACCAGTAGAAAAAGAGCCGTTTGTCAAGCCTAAAGACATGTTATCAAGGTTTGTGATGAGTTCCGTTTCTTTTCCAATTAAAGAATCCATTCTGTGCGAACCATTATTAGTGAACACTAATGTGTCTCCAGTTACACACGGATTACTTGCGTTAATTCTTCCGTCACTTGGGCAAGTGTGCCACTCATTAATTATTGTGTCATACTGCACGCCGGGGTCTGCCGAATTCCATGCTGCAAAAGCAATTTTGTTCCACAAATTCCTTGCTTTTACAGTTCGCGCGACTTCCTTATTTGTCCTGTAAATAAAATTCCAGTTATCATCATTCTCAACAGCATCCATGAATTCATTTGTAACCCTTACACTGTTGTTTGAATTCTGGCCACTGACTGTAACGTATGCCTCTGACTCATAATGAGTTCCAAAAACAGGAAAATCAACCTTTGTTTTTCCCTGTTCAGCCAAATGCAAAACTCTTTGAACATAATTAAGCGGGACACCCGCAAGTTTTGCGCTTTCAATTGCTTCCCTTAACTCAGGCTGGCTGACACTGGTTGATTGCTTTTCGACTGCGATTTTTAAAATGTTGTCCAAGTGCTCCTTGCACATTTTACTTCCTGCAACTAACGCTGCAACTTTTTGCTCTTCAAGCATTTTCCAGTCAATAAATTCTTCAACATCAGGATGATCAATATTCAAAATAACCATCTTTGCAGCCCTTCTTGTTGTGCCGCCAGACTTTATTGCACCGGCAGCCCTGTCATAGACTTTCAAAAAAGACATTAACCCAGAACTATATCCGCCCCCAGAAAGACGCTCGCCTTTGGACCTTAAAGAACTAAAGTTAGTTCCAGTTCCAGAGCCATATTTGAATACACGGGCTTCTTTTGTAATCAAGTCAAAAATTCCACCTTTGTTAACTAAATCATCCCTTAGTGATTGTATGAAACAAGCATGAGGAGTAGAGCGAGTGTAAGCATCCTTTGAAGTATCCAGTTGCCCAGTGATTGGGTCAACATAATAATGGCCCTGTGGATTACCAGTTATTCCATATGCATAATTTAATCCAGTGTTAAACCACTGCGGTGAATTTGGTGCAGCGTACTGGTTCAAAAGCATAAAAGAAATTTCAGCTTCAAAAGCATCAGCATCTTCTTTTGAAGAAAAATAACCGTATTGCTCTCCCCAGTGCCTCCAGCAACCAGCCATTCTTTTTACTACCTGTTTAATTGATTTCTCTGAACCAGTAATTGGTTTGCCATCTTTTCCAAGAATCTGGTTTCCATTTGCATCAAGCTGGGGCACACCGGCTTTTCTAAAATATTTTTGTGAAAGAATATCAGTTGCAACTTGTGTCCAGCCTTTTGGAACTTCAATGTCATTTAACTCAAAAACAGTGCTTCCATCAGGATTCCTAATTACGGATGAACGCTTGTCATACTCAGCTAAAGAAAAAAAATCTACGCCTTGTTTTGTAAAAAGCCTGTCGACCTTCAAGCCTTTTTTTTCTTTTTTTGGAAAAGTTTCCTCAACTTTATGCTCAATATTTTCAGACCTCATTACAAACCAGCCTCCTCGATTAGTTTTCTTTTTAGCGAATCCTTAGATATGGCTCCAACCACTTGGCCAACTATTTTGTTGTTTGAAAAAAACAACATTGTAGGCACAGCAGTAATCGAGTACATCTGTGAAAGCTCGGGGTTATCATCAACATTTACTTTACCAAAAAAAATTTTTCCTTTAAATTCACTTGCAAGTTCTTCCAAAATAGGGTTCATTATTCTGCATGGACCGCACCATTCAGCCCAAAAATCTATTACTGCAAACTTTTGAGTAATGGCTGTGTTAAAAGACTCTGAATCTAGGTGACTGATTTCTCCCATGACAATGAACCCCCAAGTGATTTTTCCTAAAAAAAAATAATGTTTTTTCTTAAGGAACTAAATTGTTTTTTCAGACATTTAAAAACATTACGCGAAACAAAGCCCGCTTTGCCAACACAATTTTTTAACGCCTATTTGTTTGCTTTCTTAATTAATTAGTTAAGATTAAAGAATATAAGATTTGCTTTTCTTAGTTTTGGCTTGAAAAAACTTTGTTTTTTAATAGGCTTTTTATGGCTGTAAAAAGACTTGCATCCTCAAGTGCATTATTTTGCAATATGTTTTTGTCAAGTACAGGCGTCAAAACAACAATGTAAAGGCTTACACTCAAAATGTGCATTAAAGTGAAAGGAATTTGACCTAAAAATGCAAGCCAGATTGGCACGCCAAACAAAGTCGGACCAAACAAAACACCAGTAATAAAGTCAAAAACCAAAGTAGCCCCAATTCCTGCTCCAAGATAATCCAAAAGCCCTGTTTTTGCCTTACGCTTAAAGTAAAAGTGAGCACCTAAACCAAGCACTGCATAAGTTATTGATGTAACCCACGTCCAAATACCTATGCCGCTTGTAAAAAAGTCAAACAAAAACATGGTTGCAAACACAAAAACCGCTGAAGAAAACCACTTGCCCTGCCTGGAAAACGGCAGCATAAACGCCATAATTGGATCATTATTTGGAAAGAACCTTACTAATCGCACTAAATTGCACAAAATAGAGCTGATTGCATACTTTACTATTTTCATAAAAAGTAAGTGATACACAGTTAATTAAATTTCTTTGTAAATAGATAATAAAACTTTCCAAATCATGAAATACGCATTTCTTTCCTTGCTTTTTCAATTATTTTTTTAGCAGCATTAGAATTAGCTGCCCTAAAACTGCAAACTACATCAAGAAGGTTTTTTGCAGAATAATCAAAATTTTTATGCACAGGGCCATTGCTTAAAAGCAAAGAATCAATATCTTGTATAAGAAGTTTTTTTGACCCATCCATCAATTTAGTTTCATTAAAAATATCCACCCTATGAGTGCTTTGACCGCCTACAAAAACCCTTAACTTTAAACCTGCTCTTGAAAGCTGGCCAACCATTCTAACTG